>NZ_PQHY01000092.1:0-24805 GCF_003385175.1 Amycolatopsis ruanii | reverse complement strand
CTGCAACCGGGACGTTCACACCCGGGGCCGGTAGGTGGGCCGTCGACCGCAGGTACCCGGTTGGCGGCCCGCCGCGGCCTTGCCGTGGGGGTGGGTCGTGCCGCGGTGGGCAGCGTCCCACATTCCCGCGGTTTTCGCGCGGGTGGATGCTGGACGCACCGGCCCCCGGACTGCAACCGGGACGTTCACACCCGGGGCCGGTAGGTGGGCCGTCGACCGCAGGTACCCGGTTGGCGGCCCGCCGCGGCCTTGCCGTGGGGGTGGGTCGTGCCGCGGTGGGCAGCGTCCCACATTCCCACGGTTTTCGCGCGGGTGGATGCTGGACGCACCGGCCCCCGGACTGCAACCGGGACGTTCACACCCGGGGCCGGTAGGTGGGCCGTCGACCGCAGAGGTACCCGGTCGGCGGCCCGCCGCACGCCTTCGCCCTGTTCCGGTCGGCAGCACCTGCCCCCGGCCTGAGCCCGCCGCCAGGATCGGCGTCCTCTACCCCGGCCGCTCGTCGCGCAGCAAGCGCAGTATCTCCCGCGCCGTGGCGTCGTTCTGGCGGAAGGACAGGCCGTTCGTTCTCGGGCGGGTGAACGCCGCCGCTGAGCGGGCGCTCGTGTGCGGGCCCAGGGCGAACCGCCGGGAGTGGGGGCGGCCCGTGGCGTCCAGCAGCCGCCCGTCCGACACCCGCGTCGCGATCCGGCCCGACGGCAGGTCCCGCACGTGCTCCTCCGCCAGCTCGCCCGCACCCCGCAACTGCGCCAGCAACCCGTCCGAAGCCCGCCGCACGCTCGGCTCCGGCAGGCGCGCCTCGATCAGCGTCCGGGCCGTCACCGAACCCGGGAAACTCCCCGAAGAAGCGACGAAACCCGACGAACCAACGGAAATCCGCACGTCCGCCCCGAGGAACGACACCACCCCGGCCTCGTGCAGCGCCAGCAGCTCCTGCAACCGCCGCGGCGGGGGACCGCTCGCGTAGTACGAGAAGAACCCGTGCCACCAACCATCCACATCGGACACGTCCAGCGAACCGGACGCCATCAGCGGGGGCATCTGCTGGTACGCCGACAACAACGCCATGAACGCGCCCAGATCCGCCGAATACGCCGGATCCGCCCGCCGCGCCAGGTCCGCCTCCACGTACGACCGCAGGTACTTCCCGAACTCCTCCGCCGTCCCGAACCGCAGCCCCGCCAGCGGCCGGTCCAGCCGCTCCAGGTCGAGCCGGTCCTCCTCGGCCGGCACCGCCCGGCGCACCAGCGCGCGCATCTCCGCGCTGTCCCACGAGAACTCCGCGAAACAGCGGGAAAAATCCGCGAACGACATCCGCACCCGCGACGGATGCGCGGTGAACAGCTCGCTGTAGTACCCCCACGCCAGCTCCTTCGCCACGTGCGGCCACACGTCGGCGCGGAAATCGAGCTGCCGGCCCCGCTCCAGAAGCTCCGAAACCCGTTCGGGACCGAAGAACCGCGGCAACCCCAGCGGCGCGCCCTGCAACCGGTAACCGGGCTTCGCGTGGTAGGGCACTCCGCGCCGGGAACCGATGTGCAGCACCGGTTCCGCGCCGCTCGGGTGGTACACCAGCCCGCCCACGTGCTCGGTGAACCGCCCGCCGCGCCCCTCGGTCAGCAACAGCATCAGGTCCACGAACGCCAGCCCGAACCCGCGCACCAGCACCGGCTCACCCGGCGCGACGTGCTGGTAGTCGACGTCCGCCGGGTACCCCGCCGGGTAGTACGCCAGCCCGTGCGCGGCCGCGAACTCCGCCAGTTCCCGCTCACCCGAACCCGGTTCGGCGTCCAGGTGTCCCACCGCCAGCACGATCACGTCCACGTCGAGCGGCTCGTCCACCCCCGCCAGCCACACCCGCGTCTCGTCGATCCGCGTCGCCCGCGTGCGGTGCTCGACCACCTCGATGCCCGGCGCCAGCCCGGCCAGCACGTGCCGGTACACCCAGTCCAGGTACGCGCTCGCCAGCCGTCGCGTCGGAAAGGACGTCCCGCGCAACGCGAAGAGCTCGTCCCGCAGATCCTCCGGCACGTCGTACCGGATCCGCCCCGCGCGCACCTCCCGCGCCCACTGCCACAGCGACGGCCCCGTCCGCACCGGGCCGTCCATCGTCACCGTGTCGTCGGTGAACATCGTGACGTCCTCGGCCATCGAGTTCATCCGCAGCAACGGCGACTGCTCGTACCGCCAGATCCGGCCGGCGCCCGGCGGGAACGGGTCGATCAGGTGCACCACCAGCCCCGCCGGCCCCAGCAACGCGGCCGCGTTCGCCGACAACCGCTCCAGCACGCCGACCCCACGCGGACCCGCCCCCACGATCGCGAGCTGAGACGGCGCCATGCCTTCGACGCTACGGAAGGATCCCGGCCCCCGACCCGGTTCCCGCATCCTGGACCCCTACCGCACGCGCGCGATGACCTCGGGCGTCTGGTTGTACAGCCGCAGCACGCCGCCGATCGTGAACTCGGTCAGCAGGTCGATCAGCGCGTCGCGGTCCGGCGCGTCCCCGTTCCAGTTGAGCCCGACCAGCGATTCGACCATCGCGAAGTACATCGTGACCAGTGCGGTGTCCGCGCGGCCCGGTTCGACGCCGAACTCCGCCCACCGCTGGCCGCTCGCCTCGGTGTAGACGCGGGCCAGCCGCTTCCGCAGTCGGGACAGCGCCGGATTGCCGGTGCGCTCAGCCTCCTGGAACAGCGGCAGCGCGTCCGGATGCGCGGCGGCGAAGTCGAACAGGTTCGCGTAGTTCTTGCGCGCCCAGCTCTTCAGGTCCAGATCGGCGTCGCTCGCGCCGGCCGCCGCGATCGCCGCGTAGGCCTGCTCCTCCGCCTGCTCGACCACGGCCGCGAACAACGCGTTCTTGTCGCCGTACAGCTCGTACACCGCCTGCCGGGTCAGGCCGGCCTCCCGCGCGATGTGTTCGATGGTGGACCCCTGCAGGCCGCTCGTGGCGAAGACGTGCCCGGCCGCGGCGAGCACGAGGGCGCGTTGATCGGCGACCGGCAGCTTCCGGGGCCTGCCGGGGCCACGCTTTCGGGGCATTGACACGCCTGCCACCTCACCACAATCCTTTTCCGACATAACTGTCGGAAAATAGCTCACCGGGGAGCGTTCATGCGCCTTTCGACTCGCCGGCTCGCGGCGATCGTGACCGCGGCGGTCGCCGCGCTGCCGGAGCCGCCCGCGCCGGCCGGCGCCGCAACCTCCTCCGGCGACTTCTACGATCCGCCGGCCACGCTGCCGAGTGACAACGGCGCCATCATCCGTCACGAGCCGAGCCAGTTCTTCCTCGACCCGGTGAAGCTGCTCCGCGCTCCCGCCGACGTCCAGCGGATCATGTACCGCAGCACGGACACGCACGGTGACGCCGTCGCGGTCACCGGAACCGTGCTCACGCCCAAGACGCCGTGGCGCGGCGCGGGCGAGCGGCCGCTCATCGCCTACGCCCCCGGCACGCAGGGCCTGGGCGACCAGTGCGCGCCGTCCAAGGCGCTGGCCGCGGGCGGGGAGTACGAGGGCCCGTTCATCGCCGGCCTGCTGGCCCGCGGCTACGCGGTGGTCGTCACCGACTACCAGGGCCTGGGCACGCCCGGCGTGCACACCTACGTCAACCGGAAGGCCGAGGCCCACGCGGTCCTCGACTCGATCCGCGCCGCGCAGCGGCTCCCGGGCCTGCCCGCCGACGGGCCGGTCGCGATCGCGGGCTACTCCCAGGGCGGTGGCGCCTCCGCCGCGGCCGCCGAGCTGCAGCCGTCCTACGCCCCGGAGCTGGACCTCGAGGGCGCCTACGCGGGCGCGGTCCCGGCCGACCTGGCCGCGGTCGGCCGCAGCCTGGACGGCGCCTACGCCGTCGGTTTCCTGATGTTCGCCGTCGCGAGCGTCAACTACGCCTACCCCGAGCTGCGCATCACCGACGTCCTCAACGACCGGGGCAAGGCGCTCGTGGCCCGGGTCGAGCGCGAGTGCACGGTCGAATCGATCGTGGACCACGCGTTCACCCGCACCGCGGACCTGACCGTCGACGGCCGCTCGATCAGCGAATACCTGGCCGAGGAGCCCTACGCGTCGGTGGTCGAGGAGCAGCGGATCGGCCGGCTCGCACCGGCGGTCCCGATGTACGTCGTGCACAGCGCGCTGGACGACATCGTCCCCTACCAGCAGGGCCGGACGATGGCCCGGACCTGGTGCGACGAGGGCGCCACCGTGCGGTTCGACACCCTCGCGGTGCCGACCCACGTCGGTGGCGCCGTCGCCGGCTACCCGGCTGCCTTCGCGTGGCTGGAAGGCCGGTTCGCGGGCGAGGCAGCACCCGACAACTGCGGAGAGTTCTAAATGGTCAGGATCTACTGGAGCCCGGTCGCCGCGGCGGCCGCCGGGTCGGAGTCGGCGATGAACTTCCGGCACCGCTCGTACTCCTCGGTCTCCCCGAGGCGCTGGGCGGCCTTCGCCAGGGCCGCCAGCGCCCGCAGGAAGCCCTGGTTCGGGCGGTGGTCCCAGGGGATCGGGCCGAAGCCCTTCCAGCCGGCGCGGCGCAGCTGATCCAGCCCGCGGTGGTAGCCGGTGCGGGCGAAGGCGTAGGCCGGGACGAACTCGTTCGCCTCCAGCGCCCGCTCCGCCAGCGCCGCCCACGCCTCGCTGAAGTCGGGGTGCTCGGCGGCCACGTCGGACGGGTCGGTGCCGGCGTCCATCGCGGCCTGCGCGTCCACGCGCTCGGGCAGGCGGGTGGGGTCGGGTTCCAGCAGGTTCGTCATGGTGCCCAGTATCGGCGGCCTACACGAACAGGCTCGCGAGGACCCCGCTGCCGAGCAGGACGAGAGCGGCGATCAGGACCGCGGCGACGAGACGTTTCGGCATCACGGGCGGACACGATGCCCGTCGTCCGCCCCTGATGCAAGCGAGTCACGCCTCAGGGTGAACCCGGATATTCGGGCATCTCGCTCCGCCCGGCGGCGCCGACCATGGATGATGTCCGCATGACGAAGGCGCTCGAGGGGGCCGCCGAGGGTGTCGCCGTGCCGCGCGGCCCCATCGGCAAGACCAAGCTTTTCTTCGCCACCCACTGGGTGCGCGGGGTACCGGGGCAGCCGGCGCCCGCCTGGGTGCTGCGGTTCGCCTACGGCATGTGGCTGGTCGCGTTCACCTTCAAGGTGATCGGCTCGTCGTGGGACATGTCGTGGCACTTCAAGTTCATCCGCGACGACTTCGCCCCGCCGCACCTGATCAACACGGTCGGCACCGGGATCGTCATCGTGCTGGTCGCGATCCACAGCTACACCGGGCTCGGCTGCGACCGCCGCTCGCTGCGGCTGATGCAGGCCGGGCTGGTGATGTTCCTGATCGCCGCGCCGCTGGACGTCATCAACCACCGGGTCAGCGGTCTCGACCTGACCGCGTGGAGCCCCACGCACATGCTGCTCTACGTCGGCACCGGCGTGATGCTGGCCGGGGTCATCGACGGCTGGATGAAGACCGCGCCGCCGGGCCGGTTCCGCACGCTGGTGCTGACCGGGCTGTGGGTGTTCTTCCTGGAGAACACGTTCTTCCCGAACGGCCAGCAGGAGTACGGGATCCTCAGCCTGCGGGCGTGGGAGCGCGGCGCGCCGGAGGCCGAGCCGTCGCTGCTGAGCTTCGCCGCCGAGCAGATCGGGCACCCGGTCGACCGGGTCGCGGTGCTGCACTTCGCGATGCCGATCGCGGACTGGGTGTACCCGCTGTGGGGGGTGGGGGTGTCGGCGCTGGTCCTGGCGCTGGCGCGGCACACGATCGGCCGCACCTGGGCGGCGACGGCGGTGGCCGGCGCGTACGTGGCCTACCGCGCGATCATCTGGCCGCTGCTGGTCGTCGGCACGTTCCCGGCCTCGGCGATCCCGTTCTACCTGCTCGCGGTCGGGCTCGCGGTGGACGTGGCGTTCCGCGTGGGGCGGGCGCACCGGGTGCTCACGCCGCTGGCCGGCGGTCTGCTGGTGACCGCGTTCGGGTACGGCGCGCTGTGGCTGCAGTCGCAGCTGCGGCCGTGGCTGCTCGGCAGCGCGCACACCGAATCCGCGCCGCCGTTCGCCTACTGGCCCGCGCTGGTGGTGCTCGTGGGGCTGCCCGTGCTGTGGTGGGCCCTCACGCGGATGAGGGCCCACCAGACGGTCAGCTGATCTTCGTGCCCGCCGACTTGAGGTGCTCGGCGGCCTCGACGATGCGCTTGGCCATCGACTGCTCGGCCTGCTTGAGGTAGCTGCGCGGGTCGTAGGTCTTCTTGTTGCCGACCTCGCCGTCGATCTTCAGGACGCCGTCGTAGTTCTTGAAGAAGTGGTCGGCGATCGGGCGGGAGAAGGCGTACTGGGTGTCGGTGTCGATGTTCATCTTCACCACGCCGTAGGACACCGCCTCGTGGATCTCCTCCAGCAGCGAGCCGGAGCCGCCGTGGAAGACCAGCTCGAACGGCTTGCTGCCCTCGGCGAGGCCCAGCTTCTCGGCGGCGACCTGCTGGCCGCGCTTGAGCACCTCCGGGCGCAGCTTGACCGCGCCCGGCTTGTAGGCGCCGTGCACGTTGCCGAAGGTCGCGGCGAGCAGGTAGCGGCCCTTCTCGCCGGTGCCCAGCGCGTCGACGGTCTTCACGAAGTCGCCCTCGGCGGTGTACAGCTTCTCGTTGATGTCGTTCGAGACGCCGTCCTCCTCACCGCCGACGACGCCGATCTCCACCTCGAGGATGATCTTCGCGGCGGCCGCCTTCGCGAGCAGCTCGGTGGCGATCTCCAGGTTCTCGTCCAGGTCGATCGCCGAGCCGTCCCACATGTGCGACTGGAACAGCGGGTTCTGGCCCTTGTTGACGCGCTCCTGGGACAGGGCGATCAGCGGGCGGACGAAGCCGTCCAGCTTGTCCTTGGGGCAGTGGTCGGTGTGCAGGGCGATGTTGACCGGGTACTTCTCGGCGACGACGTGCGCGAACTCGGCGAGCGCGGTCGCACCGGTCACCATGTCCTTGACCCGGGTGCCGGACGCGAACTCGGCGCCACCGGTCGAGATCTGGATGATTCCGTCGCTCTCCGCGTCGGCGAACCCGCGCAGGGCGGCGTTGAGGGTCTCCGACGAGGTCACGTTGATCGCCGGGTACGCGAACTCGCCCGCCTTGGCCCGGTCCAGCATCTCCGCGTAGACCTCGGGGGTGGCGATGGGCATCGTTGGTCCTCCTAGCTGTGGTTCGCCTTCGTTGCCCGGAATCGTACGAGGTCGGCGGTGGGAGGACAGTGTGCTGGCTCTCTGCGGCGCAGGTCGGGAACGATCAAGTGACAAAAGCCGCTCCGCCCTGGTGCGGGGGCGGAGCGGCTTCGGCCGGTCAGGACAGCAGGGCCTCGCTGATGGCGCGGTAGCCGGGCAGCGGGTCGTCGCCGAGGACCTGGACGCAGACGTGGTCCGCGCCGGCGTCGAGGTGGGCGGTGATGCCCGCGGCGATCGAGTCGATGTCGCCGTGCAGGGCGAGGGCGTCGATCAGCGCGTCGCTGCCGCCGTTGTCCAGATCGGCTTCGGTCCAGCCGTGCCGGAGCAGGTTGCTCCGGTAGTTGACGAGGTTGAGGTACGGGTGCTCGATCGTCGGGCGGGCGATGGCGCGAGCCTTCTCCGGGTCGGTCTCCAACACGATCTTCTGCTCCGGGGCGAGCAGCACGCCGTCGCCGAGGACGCGGCGGGCCTCCTTGGTGTGCTCCGGCGTGGTCAGGTACGGGTGCGCGCCCGCGGTGCGCTCGGCGGAGAGCTGGAGCACCTTCGGGCCGAGCGCGGCCAGCGCGCGGGCGGCGACCGGCACACCGGCTTCGTCCAGGCCGTCGAGGTAGTCGACGATCTTGTCGTAGGGCTTCTGGTATTCCTGGTGGGCCTCCGGGTGGCCGATGCCGACGCCGAGCAGGAAGCGGCCGGGGTGCTTGGCCTCGATGCGCTGCCAGGACGCGCCGACGGTGGCCGCGTCGTCCTTCCACATGTTGACGATGCCGGTGGCGACCTTGATGTTCTCCGTCGCGTCCAGCAGCTCGTCGACGATGGTCAGCTGCCCGTCGGGGGAGCCGCCGATCCAGATCGCGCCGAAGCCGAGGCGTTCGGCTTCGCGTGCCAGGTCCGCGTTCAGCTGGTGCCAGCCCCGCCAGATACCGATCTTGCCGAGTTCGATAGCCATGCCTGTCCCAACTCCGGTGGGCGGCCGGTGCATTCCTCTATGTTGGGATCATGGCGAAAATCGGTGATCTCGAGGTGTTCCCGCTCAACCTCGGGGGCAACGTGTTCGGCTGGACCGCCGACGAGGAGCAGTCCTTCGCCGTGCTGGACGCGTACGCGGCCGCCGGCGGCAACTTCATCGACACCGCGGACGCCTACATGGCTCGCGTTCCGGGCAATTCGGGCGGCGAGTCGGAGACGATCATCGGCAAGTGGCTGAAGCGCCGCGGCCGTCGCGATGATGTCGTCATCGCGACGAAGGTGGGCAGCTGGGCGGCGCGGCCGGGGGTGAGCGCGAAGAACATCCGCGAGGCGGCGGAGGACTCGCTGCGCCGGTTGCAGACTGATTATCTGGACCTGTACTACGCCCACCGGGATGTGGCGGATGTGCCGCTGGAGGAGACGCTCGGTGCGTTCGACGCGCTGGTGCGGGCCGGGAAGGTGCGGTACCTGGGCGCGTCGAACTACAGCGCGGACCGGTTGGCGGAGGCGCTGTCCATTTCGGACCGCGAGGGGTTCGCCCGGTACGTGGCGGTGCAGCCGCACTACAACCTGGTCGAGCGCGGGTACGAGCAGGAGCTGGCCCCGCTGGTGGCGAAGGAGGGGTTGGCGTCGCTGCCCTACTTCGGGCTGGCCAGGGGTTTCCTGACGGGCAAGTACCGCTCGCGCGAGGCCGGCGGCAGCCCGCGGGCCGAGGGGGCGGTGGCGTACCTGGACCACCGGGGCGAGCGGGTGCTGGAGGCGCTGGACGAGATCTCGGCCGCGCGCGGGACTTCGCAGGCCGCGGTGGCGCTGGCGTGGCTGGCCGCGCAGCCGACTGTTGTGGCGCCCATCGCGAGCGCCCGGAACGTGGAGCAGTTGGCGGACCTGCTGGCTTCGGTGGAGCTCCGCTTGAGCGAGGCGGAGCTGGCTGCCTTGGATGACGCTTCGCAGTAGCCCGGTGGTTGGACGGGGGCGGGGCCTGGGCCGGCTTTCTCGCTGTTCTGTGAGTGGCCCTCTCGCCGTGGTGATGGCTGGTCTTCTCGCCGTGGTGATGGCCCTACTGACAGTGGCGCGGGTGGCTCTCTCGCCTAGTTACGGATGGCCTTCTCGCAGTGTCGTGGCTGGCTACGGCATGCGGTGGCTGGCCCTCTCGCTGTGACGCGAGCGGTCTCTTCGCTGGGGCGTGGCCGTTCCTCTCGCGTTGCCACGAAAGGTCCTCTCGCGCGCCGTCTTGACGAGTGTCCACTCGCGCGCCGAGCCGGTGCGCGCACGAAAGGCCCGCTCACGTGCCGCGAAGCGGTCTCCCGTGTGCTCACGAGAGGCCCACTCGCGTGTCGGCGAGAGGGTTCTCTCGGGTGTTGGTGATTGGCCCTTTCGCGCGCCAGCGAGGTGCCCTCTCGTGTGCCGGCGAGAGGTCCGCTCGCGCACCGACGAGAGGTCCGCTCGTGTGCCGGCCGCGGGGCCTTTCGCGCGGTGGCGGGTGATTGGCCCTTTCGCGCGCCAGCGAGGTGCCCTTTCATGCGTCGGCGAGAGGTCCGCTCGTGTGCCGGTGAGTGGCCCACGGGTGTGCCGGCCGCAGGGTCCTCCGCGTGGCGGCGATTGGCCCTTTCGCGCGCCAGCGAGCTGTCCTCTCGTGCACCGATGAGTGGCCCACTCGCGCGCCAGCCGCAGGGGTCCTTCGCGCGGCGGGCGATTGGCCCTCTCGTGCGCCGACGAACGGGCCGCTCGCGCACCGATGAGATGCCCTCTCGCGCGCTAACGAGCGGCCCTCTCGTGCGCCAACGAGAGGTCCCCTCGCGCGCCGACGAACGGCCCTCTCGTGCGCCGACGAACGGGCCGCTCGCGCACCGATGAGATGCCCACTCGTGCGCCGACGAGCGGCCCTCTCGTGCGCCAACGAGAGGTCCCCTCGCGCCCCGACGAACGGCCCTCTCGTGCGCCGACGAACGGGCCGCTCGCGCACCGATGAGATGCCCACTCGTGCGCCGACGAACGGCCCTCTCGTGCGCCAACGAGAGGGCCCCTCGCGCGCCACCGAGATGCCCACTCGCCCGCCGATGACACGCCCGCCGATGACACACCCACTCGCGCGGCCGACGACAAGTCCCCTCGCCCGTCGGCGACCAGCCCCCTCACCCACTGGCGACAGGCCCAGCCACCCACCACAACCCCGAAAATTCCACCTACTGCGTAGTAGCTTACTCCCGGTAGGTTGGTATATGGTCCGACCATGGCCAACGTAAAAGGCAAGGTCGTGCTCATCACCGGAGCTGCGCGCGGCATTGGCGCCGGGCTCGCCGAGCGGCTCGCGGCTCGTGGTGCCAAGGTTGCCCTCGTCGGGCTCGAGGCCGACGAGCAGCGCAAGGTCGCCGAACGCATCGGGGCCTCCGCGAAGGCCTGGGAAGCCGACGTGACCGACTGGGACGCCCTCGAAAAAGCCACCGCGGGCGTCGTCGAGCACTTCGGCGGTATCGACATCGTCATCGCCAACGCGGGGATCGCCACCACCGGCTTCGTCCGCTCCGTCGACCCCGCCGCGTTCGAAAAGGTCATCGAGGTCGACCTGCTCGGCGTGTGGCGCACCTTCCGCGTCACCCTGCCGCACGTCATCGAACGGCGCGGCTACCTGCTGGCGATCTCCTCCCTCGCCGCGATCACCCACGCCCCCGGCATGGCCAACTACGCCGCCGCGAAGGCCGGCGTCGAAGCCTTCTCCAACAGCCTCCGCGCCGAGGTCGCCCACCTGGGCGTCAAGGTCGGCGTCGCCCACCCGACCTGGATCCGCACGGACCTCGTCGAGAGCGCCGACGCGCACCCGGTCTTCGGCAAGCTCCGCGCCGGCATGCCCGGCCTGATCGGCAAGACCTACCCGCTCAACGTGGCCCTCGACCTGCTCGAGGCCGGCATCCTCAAGCGCGCCCGCGTCATCCACGTGCCGAAGTGGGTCGGCGTGCTCAAGGCCATCCGCGCGTTCCTGCCGCCGATCGTCGAACTCGGGGCGCGGACCCGGGTGCCCGCCGCCGACAACGCCGCGCTCGAGGACATCAAGGCACGCGGCGCGCGCGAGGCCGCCATCACCGGGCATGGTGGACGGGCCGCAACCCGCTGAGGAGGCCCGCATGTCCCGCCGCGACCTGATCCGGATGACCCCCGACGAGGTCCTCGCGTTCCTCGCCGAACAGAAGGTCATCAACGTGGCCACCATCAACCCCAACGGCCGCCCGCACCTCGCCCCGCTCTGGTACGTGCCCCGGAACGACGGCGTCGCGACCTGGACCTACCGCAAGTCGCAGAAGGTCGCCAACCTGCGGCGCCTGCCGCAGGCGACCGTGCTCGTCGAGACCGGCGACACCTACGACAAGCTGCGTGGCGTCCAGTTCGAGGCCGACGTGGAGATCGTCGAGGACACCCCCGCCGTCGCGGAGATCGGCGCGGCCATGGCGGAGCGCTACGGCGGCGGCTCACTGGCCGCCGACGTGGTCGCCGCGCAGGCCGCCAAGCGCGTCGGGCTGGTGTTCACGCCGACGAAGGTCGTCAGCTGGGACCACACCAAGCTCGGCGGCGTCTACTGAACCCAGGCGCCCAGCGTCGGCTTGAACTCCCGCACCGTGAAGCTCTCCAGTGCGCCCTCGACGACGTACGGATCGGCGTCGAGGATCGCCTGGAGGGCGTCGGCGTCCGCGGCCTGGATCAGGAACGCCCCGCCCGAGTCGTCGGCGAACGGCCCGGCCACCGCGACCGTGCCCTCGGCGGCGAGCTTGGCGAGGTACTCCCGGTGACGGGGCCGGACCTCCCCGTACTTCCCCTGGTCGTAGACCGTCTGCACCAGGAACCAGGCCATGCGCACCTCCGTTTGCGTACCTGCTCCGCACGCTACCGGGTGAAGTGAATCAACCGATACGCTGGTCCGCGCGTGTACAGCACGTGGACAACGGTCAGGCCGAGGACAGGCGGGAGTACATGCCGGACGGCAGCGCGGAGCGCAGCGTCGAACGCACGCTCGGGCATTTGCGCACCATGGACGGGGTCGCTCCCGTGTCGGCCCAGCCGGCCGGCCCGCTGACCCTGGAGGATCTGTACAAGATCCACCGGATGCGCCTGGTCCGGCTCGCGATCCTGCTGGTCGACGAACCGGCGACGGCCGAGGACGTCGTGCAGGAGGCGTTCACCGGGCTCTACCGGAACTGGGGCAAGCTGCGGGACGCCACGGCCGCGGTCGCCTACCTGCGCACCGCGGTGGTCAACGGCTCGCGCAGCGTGCTGCGCCGGCGCAAGACCGCGCGCGAGTACGTCCCGCCGCACGCGGTGAACGCCCGCTCCGCGGAGAGCCTGGCGATGCTCTCCAGCGAGCACCAGTCGGTGGTCAACGCGCTGTCGAAGCTGCCGCCGCGGCAACGCGAGGTGCTCGTCCTGCGCTACTACGGCGGCCTCTCCGAAGCGGAGATCTCCGAGGTCGCGGGCATCTCGAAGGGCACCGTGAAGTCCACGGCGAGCCGGGCTCTGGAGGCTCTCCAGAAGGCCATGAGTGCTTAAGTTGGTTTAGACCAATATGCTGGAGCCTGTGACGGGTTTCGTGCTGACGGGTGGCAGGCTCGCCCTCCCCGAGGGTGTCGTGGACGACGGGTGGCTCGCGGTGTCCGGCGGGGCGATCGCGGGCATCGGAACGGGGACGCCGCCACCGGGTGACCGGGTGGACGTCGCCGGTTGCTACGTGGTGCCCGGGTTCGTCGACGCGCACTGCCACGGCGGCGGGGGCGGGTCGTTCTCCAGCGGCGACGCGAAGGAGATCGTCACCGCGATCAAGGCCCACCGCAGGCACGGCACGACGACCATGCTGGCCAGCCTGGTGTCGGACCCGGTGCGCACGCTGGTGGACCAGATGGCCGTGCTGCGCGAGCTCGTCGACGACGGCGAGCTGGCCGGCATCCACCTGGAGGGCCCGTTCATCGCCTCCGCCCGCTGCGGCGCCCACGACCCCGCGGTGCTGCGCGAGCCCGACGCGGCGACCGTCGACGCCCTGCTGCGGGCCGGGCGCGGCGCCGTCCGCATGGTGACGCTGGCGCCGGAACTGAACGGCGGCGTCCGGGCGGTGCGGCAGCTGGCCGAGTCCGGGGTGATCGCCGCGATCGGGCACACCGACGGCACCGAGGAGCAGATCCGCCCGGCCATCGACGCCGGCGCCACCGTCGCGACGCACCTGTTCAACGGCATGCGCCCGCTGCACCACCGCGAACCCGGCCCGATCGGCGTCCTGCTCGACGACGAGCGCGTCACGATCGAGCTGATCTGCGACCTGGTCCACGTCCACCCCACGGTGCTGCGGATGGCGGCCCGGTACGCCGGCCGCGGCCGCACCACGCTCATCACGGACGCCATGTCGGCCACCGACGCCGCCGACGGCCGCTACCACCTGGGCCGGCTGGAGGTCGACGTCCGGGACGGGGTGGCGACGCTGGCCGACACCGGCTCGCTCGCCGGCAGCACGCTGACCATGGACGTGGCGTTCCGCAACCTGGTCAAGGGCGCCGGCCTGTCCATCCCCGACGCGGTGCGCGCGACCTCGGGACGCCCGGCCGAGCTCCTGGGCCTGGCCGACCGGCTCGGATCGCTGCGCACCGGGCTGGCCGCCGACCTGGTGGTGCTGGACGCCGACCTCCGGCCCCAGCGCGTGCTGCGGCAGGGCACCTGGATCGGGTGATCAGCCGCCGGGCGGCGCGACGTGCTCCACGTAGAGCGGCGTGGCGGCCAGGATGGTCTGCCGGAACGCGGGAATCACCGCGGTGACGCGCGCGTAGCCGGCCACCCAGGCCGCGGTGTGCTCCGGCTGGAGCCGGTTCGTCAGCCGATCCATGCCTCGGACGATGCCGGCCACCTGATCCGCCGGGTGGCCGTGGTCGTCGTTCCCGGTGGGCTGCGGATCCTCCCGGTTGAGGGCGCGCAGAGCCTGGCAGACGTGGAACCACGACCGCGACGGGCCGAGGGCTTGGCGCAGCGACCGCGCATCCGGGCCGGGCGGGGGCGCGCCGACCAGGTGGCCGACCGAACCGTGCAGGAGCAGGCGCAGGCGGCCGCCGGTGGGGTAGTCGTCGTCCGCGCGGTCGGTGTCGATGAACAGCACCGCGTCCTCCACCTGCCCGTAGCTCATCGGCGCCTCGAAGTGCACCCACTGCCCGGGCCGCACGTCGGGCTCGGCGAGCCACCTGGGCGCCCGGGACGACGCCTCCAGCGCGGCGACCGCCGCCGCCAGCCCCGGCTCGGCTTCGCGCGCCGCCTTGCCGACCTTGAAGCCGCCGACCGGCGTGTTCACCTCGGCCTCCACGTCCCGCAGGCCGCCGGCGCGCTTCGGCAGGCCGGGGGCGAGCTGCTGGAGCTTCGCCTGGGAAACGTAGATCAGCTCACGCACCCGGCCATCCTGCCCGACTGGACGCATGAAGTCGCCCGCTCCGACGCGGGCTGCCCGCTCGAACGCGGGACTCGCGGGCGGGAAGGTGGGACTCAGGGGCGGGAGCGGGGGACTCGCCCGCTCCGAGGCGGAACTTGCCCGCTCCGACGCGGGCTGCCCGCTCGAACGCGGAACTCGCGGGCGGGAGCGTGGGACTCGCGGGCGGGAAGGTGGGACTCGCGGGCGGTGTGGTTCGGCGCGCCGGCAGGCGCGGCGAGCCTGCCGGCCGGGACGGCCTTGTGTTCCGGCTTCAGCGGTCATCCGCGGTTGATTACGCTGTGCAGGGTGAGCGAGCCGAAGGATCCGGAACGGCTGTTGGCCGAGGCGCTGCAGGCGCAGGCCCGCAGCGCGCCGCACCCCGGCCCGCCCTCCGGTGGGTGGCCGCGGTTCGGCCTGCTGTCCGGCGCGGACGCCAGCTCGCTGGAACGCGAGCGCGCCGCCCTGGAGCAGCCGGCGAAGCCGTCGCGACCGCAGCCGCCCCGCCGGCACGCCGTGCGCGACCTGCCCGCCTACTGGGTCCTCGGCCTGGCCGCTCTCCTCGGTCTCGCGACCGGCGCGGTCATCGGTCTCATCACTCTCCTGTGAGCCCACATACTGCACACAGGGTCACCCTGTACCGTTTTGTGCTGTGATTCTCGCCGAGACCGCGACCACGCTCGCTCTCATGCCGAAGTGGTTCAACCCGGAGTACCTGCTGACCGAGTTCGGCGCATACGTGATCCTCGGGCTGTGCCTGATCATCTTCGCCGAGAGCAGCATCTTCCCGGTGCTCCCCGGTGACTCGCTGCTGTTCACCGCCGGCCTGTTCGTCGCGCAGGGCTCGATCCAGGCGCCGCTGTGGCTGGTGTGCACCCTGGTGACCGTCGCGGCGCTGGTGGGCAACGTGGTCGGCTACGCCATCGGCTGGAAGGCGGGGCCGGCGCTGTTCAAGCGCCCGGACTCGCGCTTCTTCAAGCAGGAGTACGTCGACAAGACGCACGCCTTCCTGGAGAAGCACGGCCCGAAGGCGGTCGTGCTGGCGCGGTTCGTGCCGTTCGTCCGGACGTTCATCACCTGGATCGCCGGCATCGGCCGCATGGACCCCAAGAAGTACTTCACCTACACGGTGATCGGCGGCATCCTGTGGGCCGCCGGCATCACCGCGCTGGGGCACCTGCTCGGCAACATCTCGTTCATCAAGAACAACATCGAGGCCATCTTCATCCTGATCGTGCTGGTCTCGGTGGTGCCGATCGTCATCGAGTGGGCGAAGGGCCGCCGCGAGAAGAAGCTGGCGGCCGCCGCGGGCGCCGAGTCCGACGCCGAGGTCACGCAGCGGATCCCGCGCATCGAGCGCTGACGCAGACACAAGAAGGCCGCCGCACCTGCCCGGGTGCGGCGGCCTTCGTGCGTCTCAGGCCATCGAGAACATCGAACCCGGGTTGAACAGGTTCTCCGGGTCCAGCGCCTGCTTGATCTGCCGGTGCACGCGCATGCCCACCGGCCCGATCTCGCGCTCCAGCCACTCCTTCTTGATCTTCCCGACGCCGTGCTCGCCGGTCACCGTGCCGCCCAGCGTCAACCCCACGTCGAGGATCTCGTCGAACGCGCGCCGCGCCCGGGCGAACTCGTCCGCGCTGTCCGGCTGGTAGACGATCGTCGGGTGCATGTTGCCGTCGCCGGCGTGCCCGACCACCGCGATGCGGAGCCCGACCTCCTCGCTGATCCGCTGGCACCCGGCGATCAGCTCGGCGATCCGCGTCCGCGGCACGGACACGTCGTCGGTCAGCCACACGCCGTACTGCTCCAGCGCGGTCAGCACGACCCGGCGCGCCTGCATCAGCATCCGGCCCTCTTCGAGGTCGTCCGTCGCGTAGGTCATCGTCGCGCCGCAGTCGTTGCAGATCTGCTCCAGCGCGGCGAGCTCGCGCCGCGCCACCTCGCCGCCGGAGTCGGACTGGCACAGCAGCAGCGCCTGGCAGTCGGAACCGGCGCCGAGGTCGGTCTTCAGGTACGTCTCGGCCGCCTTGATCGAGCTGGCGTCCATGATCTCCATCAGCGACGGCACCAGGCCCTCGCGCACGGTCCGCGCCACCGCGGTCCCGGCGGCCTCGGTGCTGTCGAACCCGGCGACCAGCGTGCCCGGCGCCTGCGGCAGCGGCTTCAGCGCCACGGTGGCCTGCGTGATCACCCCGAGCGTGCCCTCGCTCCCGACGAACAGCCGCGCCAGGTCGTAACCGGCCACGCCCTTCACGGTCCGGCGTCCGGTCTTCAGCAGCGACCCGTCGGCCAGCACGACCTCCAGGCCGAGCACCGAGTCGGTGGTCACGCCGTACTTCACGCAGCACAGCCCGCCCGCGTTGGTGGACAGGTTGCCGCCGATCGTGCACCAGTCGTAGCTGGACGGGTCCGGCGGGTAGAACAGCCCGTGCTTCTCGACCGCGTTGCGGAAGTCCAGGTTGACCACGCCGGGCTGCACGACGGCGAGCCGGTTGCCCGCGTCGATCTCGACGATCTGGTCCAGCTTGGTCATCACGAGCACGACACAGCCGTCGATGGCGTTCGCGGCGCCGGACAGCCCGCTGCCCGCACCGCGCGGCACGATCGGCACCTTCGCCTCGGCGCACGCGCGGACCACCGCCTGCACCCCTTCGACGTCCGAGGGCAGCACCACCGCCAACGGCCGGCCGGAGGGGGCCAGCGGCATCATGTCGCGGGAGTAGCTCCCGGTGACGTCCGCGTCGGTCAGAACAGCGTCCTTGCCCAGCTCGGCGCGCAGTTTCGTCAGCAAAGCGTCGGTGCTCATGCATCTATGGTAGTGCCGATCACGTCCGCTCTGCGGAAAAAATTTTCCGCAACGATCACCCCGGGCAAACCAGTTGTCTGTGGCAACTAAAGTGTTGTCGACCACAGACGGGTTATTTGAGTGGCGCAACCAACTATCCCGGGTGCATCCTTGACACGAGCAACTAGTTGCTTCGGTCAAATAAGACATCCCGTACGAAGAGAGTGATCCGGCCATGCCATCTCCCGTCGAGGAAGCGGCCTTCACGGACACCGAGCTCGACATCGCCGACGAGCTCGGCGTGCAGCTCGTCCGGTTCATGCGGCTGCTCACCAAGGCCAAGTCGCAGGTCGCGAAGCTCGGACCGGACGGGATCGAACGCGCCGCCTACGCGATCCTGTTCCAGCTCGTCCACGACGGGCCGCAGCGCACCAGCAAGCTCGCCGAGGCGCTGCACGCCGAGATCTCCACGATCAGCAGGCAGAGCAGCTCACTGGTGCAGCACGGCCTGGTCGAACGCCTCGCCGACCCCGAGGACGGACGGGCCTGCCTGCTCGCGCCGACCAGCGAGGGGCTGCGCGTGTTCGAGGAGAACCGCAGGCAACGCAACCGGTGGCTGGCCGAGGTGCTCGCCGAGTGGCCGGAGGAGGAGCGCCGCCTCCTGAACCGGCTCCTCGACCGGCTCAACACGGGGATCGAAGCTCACGCTCCACAACTCGCCGACCAGATCTCGGCGCGCAGCAAGGGGGAAAGCGCATGACACGCTCCACACGAGAACAACCGGTGCCCGCCGCGGGCGCCGTCGCGGACGAGGGTCCGCGCCTGACGCACAAACAGATCCTGACCATCCTCAGTGGACTCCTGCTGGGGATGTTCCTGGCGGCGCTGGACCAGAACATCGTCAGCGTCGCGATCGTCAAGATCGCCAACGACCTGCACGGCTTCGACGAGCAGGCGTGGGCGACCACGGCGTACCTGATCACCGCGACCATCGCGACACCGCTGTACGGCAAGCTGTCCGACATCTACGGGCGCAAGCCGTTCTACCTGACCGCGATCGCGTTGTTCGTGATCGGCTCGGCCGCCTGCACGTTCGCCACCTCGATGTACGAGCTGGCCGCGTTCCGCGCGTTCCAGGGCCTGGGCGCCGGTGGCCTGATGTCGCTGGCCATGACGATCATCGGGGACGTGGTGCCCGCCCGGGAACGGGTCAAGTACCAGGGCTACTTCATGATGGTCTTCGGCAGCGCGACCGTGCTCGGCCCGGTGCTGGGCGGCCTGTTCTCCGGTTTCGAGAGCCTGGCCACGATCGAGGGGTGGCGCTGGATCTTCCTGATCAACGTCCCGATCGGTGTCGTCGCGCTGGTGGTCGTCGCCAAGGTGCTGAACGTGCCGCACCAGCGGCAGGACCACCGCATCGACTGGTTCGGCGCGATCTCGCTGGCCATCGCCGTGGTGCCGCTGCTGCTGGTCGCCGAGCAGGGCCGCACCTGGGGCTGGGGCTCGACCACGTCGGTGATCTGCTACGCCGTCGCGGCGTTCGGCATCGTGCTGTTCCTCTTCGTCGAGTACGTGATGAAGGACGAGGCGCTGATCCCGCTGCGGCTGTTCCGCAACTCGACGTTCAGCGTCGCGATCGGCGGCGGCACGCTCGTCGGTCTCGGCATGTTCGGCGCGCTGAGCATGATCCCGCTGTACTTCCAGGTCGTGCGGGGCTACACGCCGACCGAGGCGGGTCTGCTGATGCTGCCGCTGGTGCTGGGCATCATGACCGGCTCGCAGATCTCCGGCCGGATCACCGCCAAGACCGGGCGCTACAAGATCCTGCCGGTGGTCGGCACGGTGCTGATCGCCGCCGGTGCGGTGCTGTACGCGCAGGTGCACTACGACAGCCCGCTGTGGCAGCCGCTGGTCGTCGCCCTGCTCATCGGCCTCGGCCTGGGCGGCTGCATGCAGACGCTGATCATCGCCGCGCAGAACGCCGGCCCGCGCCGCGACATGGGCGTGTCGACCGCCTCGGCGACGTTCTTCCGGCAGATGGGCGGCACCCTGGGGGTCGCGGTCTTCCTGACCATCCTGTTCAACCTGCTGCCGGGCAAGATCGCCGACGCCTTCGGCGGCAACCTGCCCGCGGGCTTCGACCAGAACCAGCTGAGCGCGCTGCAGGCGGACACCAGCGGCCTGCACAACCTGCCGGACGCGGTGAAGGTCCCGATCCTGACCGGGTTCACCAACTCGATGCACGGCGTCTTCTACGTCGCCGCCGGGGTCGCCCTGCTCGCCGCGATCGTGCTGGCGTTCATGCGGGAGATCCCGCTGGCCGGTGGCCCGGCGGTGCCCGCGCCGCCGGTCGAGGGCGGCGAGGCGCTGCTGCCGGACGAGACGGCGAAGGCGGAAGCGGAGACGGACACCTGGGCGGACGCGGACGCCGCGTTCGAGCAGGACCGCGAACCCGTACTGGTTGGTGGGAGGCATGCGTTGAGCGACAACGGACACGGCGAGTACCAGCTCGCCGCCCAGACCGCCCCGATCACGAACGCGGTCGCCAGCGCCGGGACGGACCACGCGCTGGGCACCGGCGGGCAGCCGATCACCGGCACCGTCCGGCGCCAGGACGGCACGTCGGTCGGCGGCGCCGCGCTGACCCTGATCGACCAGCGGGGCCGTCAGGTCGCGCGGGCGACCGGCGGCGGCGACGGCGGCTACCGCATCGGCGCGCCGGGCAACGGCACGTACGTGCTGATCGTGTCGGCGGCCGGGCACCAGCCGCAGGCGGCCAGCGTGGTCGTCACGGACGGTCCCGCGCGGCTGGACCTCACGCTCGTCGGATCGGGTGAGCTGAGCGGTGTGGTCCGGGTGGCGGGCAACGGGTCCCCGCTGGCCGGCGCCACCGTGACGCTGACCGACTCGCGGGGCGAGGTCACCGGGGCCGCGATCAGCGACGCCGAGGGCGGCTACGTGTTCCACGGCGTCAGCTCCGGCACCTACACGCTGGTCGCGAGCGCCGAGAAGATGCGCCCGGTCGCGTCGCTGATCACCGTGCCGGACAGCGGTGTGCTGCGGCAGGACATCGAGGTCGCGCCGGCCGTGCTGCTGGCAGGCACCGCCCGCACCGACGGCGGCCGCCCGGTGCCGGACGCGCGGATCACCGTCCTCGACGCCGAGGGCAACGTCGCCGCGGTCGCGCGGACCGACGAGAACGGCGAGTACGTCGTCAGCGACCTGCCCGACGGCGACTACACCGTGGTCGCCAGCGGGTACCCGCCGGCGACGAGCCAGGTGAACCTGCCGGGTGGCGGCGACGTGCAGCACGACGTCCGCCTGGGCTACGAGCAGGTGCTCGACCAGCTCGGCGACCCGGCGAGCAACGGGGTGGAGCAGTCATGAGCGGGTTGCGCGCACAGATCCGCACGGCCGAGGGCTGGGCGGTGGAGAACGCGGTGCTGACCGTGACGGACATGAGCGGCCAGCAGGTCGCCCGCGCGGTCGCCGACGCCACGGGAGCGGTGGTCACCCCACCGCTGCCCGCGGGCATCTACACGGCGGTCCTCACCGCCGCCGGGTACGCCCCGCTGGCGCGGACCGCGCAGATCGGCTCGGACGGGTCGGGCTCGCTCGGCGACCTCGTGGTGACCCCGATGGCCGGTGCCGTCGAGCTGCCGCCGGCCGGGCCGTGGACGATCGACCCGGTGCACTCCAGCGCCGTGGCGACGGCGCGGCACCTGGGCATCGCCAGCATCAAGGCGCGGTTCTCCGAAATCAGCGGCCGCATCGACGTCGGCCGCCCGGTCGAGCGGTCGCGGGTCGAGGCCGAGATCAAGGCCGCGAGCATCGACACCGGCATCAAGATGCGCGACGACCACCTGCGGTCGCCGGAGTTCCTGGACGTCGAGTCCTACCCGGTGATCGGGTTCGTCAGCACCGGGTTGCGGCAGCGCGGCGCGGACACCTGGACGCTGGCCGGGGAGCTGACGTTGCACGGCGAGCGCAAGGCGGTCGAGCTGGACCTGACCTACGGCGGCTACGGGCCCGACCCGTGGGGCGGCGTGCGGGTCGCGTTCCACGCCGAAACCCAGCTGCACCGCAACGATTTCGCGATCAATTACAACGCGATGGTGCGCGCCGGGGTCGCCGCGATCGGGTCGAACATCAAGATCGAACTCGACATCGAGGCTGTTCAGGGCGAGTCGCTGCCGCCGATGTGAGGGGGAAACGCGGTCGCGCATTCGGAGTCGATGTGCGACCGCGTTCCGTAACGATCACCTATTTTCCGCCGATCGGATGACTGGTGGTTGCGTACGGCACGTACGCTTTCCGGGTGACTTTCGACTTCGCCGCGTCCGAAGCCGTCGGCGTCGGCTGGTTGAACACAGCCGGCCCGCTGCTGGTCTGGGTCATCGTGCTCAGCTTCGTGTTCATCGAGTGCGCCCTCATCGTCGGGTTGTTCCTGCCCGGTGACTCGCTGCTGTTCGCGGCCGGGGTCGTGCTCGCCTCGCACGGGGCGCACGCGAGCGCCTGGCTGTTGTCGGCGGCCGCGCTGGTCGTCGCGGTGGTCGGCAACCAGGTCGGCTACTACATCGGCCAGCAGACCGGGGTCAGGTTCATCGCCCGGCGCGGGGGCAAGGTCCTGAACCGGGCGAACCTGGAACGGGCGCGCGAGTTCCTCGACCGCAAGGGCTTCTTCGCGATCGTCGCCGCCCGGTGGATCCCGTGGGTGCGCACGCTGGCGCCGCTGATCGCGGGTGCCGCGCGGATGGACCCGCGGCGGTTCATGTTCGCCACGGCCATCGGCGGCGTGTTCTGGGTGCCGACGCTGGTGCTGATCGGCTACTACGGAGCCGGCCTGCTGGACGCGATCCCGTGGGTCAAGACCGTGCTGGTCTGGCTGTCGATCGCGTTCTTCGTCGTCGGCACCGGGTACGGCTTCTACCGGTACCGGCAGGAGATGCGCCGCCCGGTCGACGAGGAGCCGGACAACGAGTACCCGGCGGCGGCCTAGTCCCAGGCGCCGCAGGCCCTGGCCAGGTCGATCTGCTCCTGGCCGCGCTCGGTCATCCGGCCCTGTTCGATCATCCGCGTCGCGCGTTCCCGGTTCACCCGGCTCCAGTTGCTGCGCGGCCGCCGCGGGGTGAACCGCAGCCGGAAGCTCGTCGCGTCGTGTTTGCGGGCGTGGCTGTCGATCCAGCCGAAGCACAGCGCCTGCTCGATCGCCTCGCCGTAGCCGACGCTGCGCACCGGGCTGTCCTTGTGCTGGATGACCAGCCAGATCTCCTGCTCGGTGCCGCTGTGCGCGGCCAGCCACTCCCGCCAGTCCGCCGCGGTGCGCGCGCTGACCGTGTTCATCGCAGCACGTCCAGGTAGTGCTGGTTGAACATCACGCCGAGCACGTTGCCGAACGGGTCGACCACGGACGCGGTGACGAACCCGGGACCGCGCTCGGTGGGCTTGTCGTGTTCGGTCGCGCCGAGGTCGAGGAGCCGCTGGAAGACGGCTTCGACGTCGTCGACGGCCCAGTAGGCGATCGCGCCGTTCGCGGCCGGCCGCTGCGGCGCGAACCGGCTGTCCAGCAGGCCGAGTTCGTGCTGGTAGTCGCCGATCCGGAACTCGAGGTAGGCGGGCGGGCCGTCGACCGGGCGGCGGAAGTAGGGCGCGACGCCGAGCAGCTCGGTGTACCAGCGCGCGGCGGCTTCGACGTCGTCGGCGAAGTAGGTGACGGTGGTGAGTCCTCGCAACATCTCGGGTCCTTTCTCCGGTGACAGGACCCATGCTCGCGCCTAAAGTGCTCACCAACTGAGCACTTTCCGGGGAGGATTCGTGCGAGCCGACCGGTTGATCTCCGCCGTGCTGCTGATGCAGTCCCGTGGCCGGGTGACGGCCGCGGAGCTGGCGGCCGAGCTGGAGGTGTCGGTCGCGACGGCGCGGCGGGATCTGGAGGCGTTGTCCACAGCCGGGATCCCGGTTTATCCACAACCCGGCCGCGGCGGTGGATGGTCGCTCGTCGGGGGAGCGCGGACCGACCTGAGCGGGCTGTCGGCGGCCGAGGCGCGCGCGTTGTTCCTGCTCGCCGGGCCGGTCGCGGAGTCGGAGGCGGCGAAGGCGGCGCTGCGCAAGCTGGTGCGCGCCCTCCCGGGACCGTTCCGGGCCGAGGCGGAAGCCGCCGCCGGCGCGACGATGATCGACCCGCCGCGCTGGGGCGAGCGCGACAAGGTCCGGCCGGAACTGGTGGACCGCCTGCAGGCCGCCGTGATCGCGCGGCGGAAGGTGCGGCTGACGTACTCGAACGCGAAGCGGGAGCGGTCGGAGCGGCTGGTCGACCCGTGGGGCCTGGTCGACAAGGACGAGGTCTGGTACCTGGTGGCCGGCACCGAGCGGGGCAGGCGGACGTTCCGGGTCGACCGGATCGTGCGCGCCGAGCCGACGGACGAGCCGGCCGCCCGCCCGGACGACTTCACGCTGGCCGCCGCGTGGGACGAGGTGGTCGGCGAGGTGGAGCGGCGGCGATCGCGCACCTGGGCGACGGTGCTCGTGGAATCGCGGTTCGTGCCGGTGTTGCGGGACCAGTTCGGGCGGCACTGCGAGGTGGTCGCCGAGGAGGCGGGCCGGAGCCGGGTCCGCCTGGCCGCGCCGACCCCGCTCGACGTGGCCCGTCACCTGGCGGGCTGGGGCGCGCTGATCGAGGCGCTGGAGCCCGAGCCGGTCACCGCGGAACTGGCCCGGATCGGCGCAGAGCTGGCCGCTCGCTACGGGTAGTCGCGTGCTGGATCCTGCCCGCCGGAGTGAGCGGCAAGTCGCCGCGCGGGCGAAATCGGTCCGGGGCAGGCGTCACCCCCGCGGACCTGCGCCGGCAAGATCGCCGGCTACCCGGTGCCGAAGGAGATCGTCGTGCGAGGCCGTGATGGCCGGGGTGTCGTGACCGGCCGGGGACGGCGCGGACTGGGCCGATGAGGTGGCGGCGATCGCGGAGGGGCTCTGGCGGGCGGTGCGCGCCTGCCCGAACGCCATCCCGCTGGTGCTCACGCGGCGCGGCGTCGGCCTGCCCACGCTCGCGCCGGCCGTAGCGCCGCTGCGGGCGCTCGCCCGCGGCGGCCGGTCCGGGCGGGACCTGCTGGTCGCCTTCCGCGTCGTGTCCAGGTTCGCCCAGGCGGAACTGGCGGGCCCGCTGTCCGCGGTGCGCGGCGCGGGGCTGGCGGCCTAGGTGTATCCGGTCAGGACGTTGGTAGCGGCGTGTCTGGCTGAGTAAAGGAGAACCTCCGGTTGGGATGTGGCTTGTCTAAGGCCCACTCCGATCCGGAGGTTTTCGTGTTCCACGGTAGTGCCCGGCTGACGGTTCACGGTCGGCGACTGATCGTTCAACGCCACCAGGCCGGCTGGAAACAGGCCCACATCGCCGAAGCGATGGGCGTGTCCCGCAAGTGTGTGAAGAC
>NZ_PQHY01000091.1:0-24919 GCF_003385175.1 Amycolatopsis ruanii | reverse complement strand
GGACGGGAGGGGGCTGCTGGGTGGCGCGGAGTGCGGTGCGAGTTCCGGTGATCCTTGGCGCGGAATGCCGGTGATCCTTGGCGTGAGCGCCGGTGGTCCTCGGACGGGAAGCCCGTGCTCGGGCGCGGGCCCGGGTCCACTGATCGTGGGTGGGCCGCAGGAGACCAGCCCGGCCACCGGTCAGGAGGCGCGCTTGCGAGACTTCCCCGGCCGGGCCTCGCGCACTGCTGTTTCCAGTTCGGCTCGCTTGAGTTTCGACCGGCCCTTGATGTCCAGCTCTCGGGCCATCTGGTCCAGCTCCGCCTTGCTCAGCTCCGACAGGTCCGGCTCCGCCTTGCGGGAGGGCTTCTTCGCCGACGCCCCGGACCCCGAACCGCCCTTCGTGGACGGTGCGCCGCTCTTGCGGCGCTCGACGCTGCGGGACAGGGCTTCGAACAGGTCGACCACCTTGGTCGGCTCCGAAGGCTCCTCCTCGACGCTCACCGTGCGCCCGGCCTTCTTGTCGTCGATCAGCTTCAGCACCCGCTCGGTGTACTGGTCGTGGTACGCCTCCGGCCGCCACTCGTCCGCCATCGAGTCCACCAGCGCGATCGCCATCTCCAGTTCGCGCCCCCGCGGCGCCGCCTTCTCCGGCAGCTTCTTCAGCTCCTTCGCCGGGTCCCGCACGTCCTCGGCGAACAGCAACGTGTCCAGCACCAGCACACCGTCCCCGGCGCGCACCGCCGCCATGTACTCCTTGCCCCGCATCACGAACCGCGCGATGCCGGCCTTGTTCGTCTCCGCCATGGCCTGCAGCAGCAGCCCGTAGGCGCGCCCGAACTCCTCCTTCGTCGGCGCCAGCCAGTAGCTCTTCTGGAAGTACAACGGGTCGATGTCACCGAGGTCCACGAACGACTCGATGTCGATCGACCGCGACCGGCCGGGCGCGATCTGGTCCAGCTCGTCCTGCTCGACCAGCACGTAGTCGCCGTCGCCGAGGTCGTAGCCCTTCACGATGTTCTCGTAGGCCACCTCCTCGCCGGTCCGCTCGTTCACGCGCTTGTACCGGATCCGGTCCGACGTGCCCCGCTCGAACTGCCGGAAGTGCACGGTGTGGTCCTCGGTCGCGGAGTACAGCTCGACCGGCACCGTGACCAGGCCGAAGTTGATCGCACCGCTCCAGATCGCTCGCGCCATCACGCCTCCCGGACGACTTCGGCGGCCGGCTTGTCGTCACGCACCCCGGTGAACCGAGGATGCCGCAGCTTCCCGTCCCCGGTCCACTCCGAAAACCGCACCTGCACCACCACCGACGGCTCGACCCAGCGCGGCCCGCGCTCCGGCACCGGCTCGTCGAACGGCGACCGGCGGCGCTCCAGCCCGGTGAGCGTCCCGGTCAGCTCACGCAGCGTGGCCTCCGGGTAACCGGCGCCGACCTTGCCCGCGTACCGCAACCGGCCGTGGTCGTAGTAGCCGACGAGCAGCGCGCCGAACCCGGTCCGCGCCCCGCCCGGCGCGCTGAACCCGCCGACGACGAACTCCTGCTCCTGCACGCACTTGAACTTCAACCAGTCGGTCGTCCGCCCGGACCGGTACGGCGCGTCCGCCCGCTTGGCGATCACGCCCTCCCAGCCGTGCGCGCACGCGTAGGCGAAGTACTCCTCGCCCGTGCCGTTGCGATGAGTGGCGTACCGCAGCGGCCCACCCCAGTCGAACGCCTTGCGCAGCAACTGCTTGCGCTGCCGCAGCGGCAACCCGGTCACGTCGTGACCGTCGAAGGCCAGCAGGTCGAACAGGTACAGGTACACCGCGACGCCGGTGGCCTCGATGCGCCGCCGCTCGGTCAGGTGGATGCGCTGCTGCAGCCGCGCGAAGCTGGTCCGGTTGCCGTCGAACGCGACGATCTCACCGTCGGCGACGAACGAGGAGGCGCCCGCGTCCGCGAGCGCCTCCCCGAGCTCCGGGTATCCGGCGCTGATGTCGTTGTGGTTGCGCGACCACAGCACCGGCGCGCCGCCGTCGCGCGAGCAAATCGCCCGGACCCCGTCCAGCTTGCGCTCGAACAGCCAGTTCTCCCGGGAGAACGGCTGCTGGGTCAGCGTCGCCAGCATCGGCGCGCGCCACCCGGGATCTGCCATGATCGCCGGTTACCCTGCGAAGCGCTCCGCAAAACCGCTGGTCAAGCCTCTCCCTCCGGCTCGGTGAGGCCGTCGCGCAGCCGCTGCAGGGTGCGGGCGAGCAGCCGGGACACGTGCATCTGCGACACGCCGATCCGCTCCGCGATCTGGGTCTGCGTCATGTTGTGCACGAACCGCAGGCCGAGGATCTTGCGTTCCCGTTCGGGCAGCTCCTGGATCAGCGGCAGCAGCGCCTCGTGGTTCTCCACACCCTCCAGCCCGGCGTCCTCCTCACCCAGCGTGTCGCCGAGCGCGAGGTTCTCGGTGTCCCCGGACAGCACCTCGTCCAGCGACATCGAGTGGTAGGCGTTGCCCGCTTCCAGGCCCTCGTAGACCTCGTCCTGGCTGACGCCGAGGTGGCTCGCGATCTCGCTCGGCGTGGGCGCGCGACCCAGCCGCTGCGCGAGCTCGGTGCTCGCCGCCGAGATCGACAGATGCAGCTCCTTGAGCCGGCGCGGCACCCGCACCAGCCAGCCCGTGTCCCGGAAGTGGCGGCGCACCTCACCCATCACCGTGGGCACGGCGAAGGACAGGAAGTCCGAGCCGCGGCTGGCGTCGAACCGGTCCACCGCGTTGATCAACCCGACCGTGGCGACTTGGACCAGGTCCTCCTTCGCCACCCCGCGCCCGGAGAACCGCTGCGCGATGTGCTCGGCCAGCGGCAGGTGCCCGGTGACGAGCTCGTCGCGCAGCTCGGCGCGGCGGGGGTCATCGGCCGACAGTTCCGCCAGCTCGTCGAACAGCGGGGCCAGGTGGCCGTATTCGTTCGACGCGGTGGGTTTTGTCGGCTCCGTCCGGGAACCGGTCACGCGCCTGCCCCTGGGACGTCGACGGCGATGCGTCGCTTGGCGAGTTCGATGTCCACCTGGTGGCCCTGGCCGTTCGACTTGACGTGCGTGTCGACGGAGTCCGTGAGCGTGCTCAGGACCCGCCAGCCGAACGACTTGGTGCTCGGCGCGCTGTCGCTGTCCGACAACACCGTGCCCTGGAACCGCAGTTCGTCGTTCTCCACGACGAAGCGGCAGCGCATGGTGGAGCCCGGCAGTGCCCGGGTGATCAGCGTCGAGCACGCTTCGTCCACGGCCAGCCGCAGGTCCGCGATCGAGTCCAGGTCGAAGTCGGCGCGGGTGGCGAGCGTCGCCACCACCGACCGGACGATCGGCAGGTGCGCCAGGTCGGCACCGAGCCAGAGTTCGATCTCGTTCTGCGCGCGCAAGGACGGTGGCTCCCAGTCCGTCACGTTCACCTCACCGTCGTTCGAGTGTTGCTTCGGAACCATCATGCCTCGAACGAGGGAAGTTCGCTCGGTACGGTTACCGTCCGGAAGCATTCTGTAGCTGCAGTTATGACCTTCTCCTCACCGATGGCGCAAGATCGCGCCGAACCCGTCGACGAGCTCCTCGTCGACGTGCACCAGGTCCGCGTCCACGGCGATCGCCGCGGCGGGAACCGCCTCGTCGGCCCGGCACCGGTGGATCTCCGTCGCGCCGTAGGCCTTGAGTTCTTCCTCACCCAGCGCGATCTGCGCCGGGGTCGGACCCGTGCACACCACGTCCTCGCCCGGATCACCGACGAGCAGAGTCTCCACATTGGCCTCGCGCAGCGCGGCGGTCACGGCTTCGAGCCCTTGCGCGGCAAGGCCGTCCGGCTGGTTCAACGCGCCGCGGAACCGCTCGACGACATCGGTCAACCGGCTCTGCCGGACCGCCTCGGCCAGCTCGTCGGCGACGTCGGAGTGCGTGGCCTCCCGCGCGATGGACTTGGCGGCCTCGGGCAGTTCTTCGATCACGGCCGTGCGGCCCTGCACCTCGCCGGCCACCACGATCAGCTCGGCGTGGGTGCGTTCGGCGAGACGGGCGATCGCGGCGGCGATGTCGGTGACGTTGTGGTGCCGGACCTCCTCGGCGCGGTGCTGCATGCGGTGATGAGCCTCACCGCCGCCCCGCGTCTTGTGCACCGGGTGGTCCCGGCCGCTGACCTCCTCCACGGCCATCTCGTCGCCGTGCTCGTCGTAGGCCTTGATGGTGGCGCTCACCTGGTCCACCTCGGCGGCCACGTGCGGCAGCGCCAGCTCGCCGTACCGCGCCAGCGGCAGCAGGTAGGGCAGGTCGGACACGCGGGCGATGGTGCTCGCGGGCGGGCTCGGCAGGTGTTCGTCGACCAGGACCCGCTCGCCGGCGGCCAGCAGGGCGCGGCCGCTGCGGCCGGTCGGGCGCGGACCGTCCAGGATCGCGCTCTCCAGCGCGCTCACCGCGCCGTCCGGGGCGTGCTGGGCGGTCAGCACGTCCTTCAGCTCACGCCACTTCAGCTCGAGCTGCTTCTCGGCGTCCGCGGTGTCGTGCGAGTCCTCGAAGTACACGGACGTGAACGGACCCGTCGCGGTCACCAGCGGGCGCAAGGTCGTCGTGTCCATGCCCGCTTCTTACCCGTCGGTCCGCGGCGCGAAACGCCACGGTTTGATGGGGACATGGAGTGGTGGGAGGCGCTGGTCGTGTTCCTCGCGGGGGTGTGGGCCGGCACGATCAACACGGTCGTCGGGTCCGGCACGCTCGTCACGTTCCCGGTGCTGGTGGCGCTGGGCTACTCGCCGGTGACCGCGACGACGTCGAACGCGATCGGGCTCGCGCCGGGCACGATCAGCGGCGCGATCGGGTACCGGCACGAGCTGACCGGACAGGGCAGGCGGCTCGTGCGGTACGCGGTGCCGTCGGCGCTCGGCGCGGTGTGCGGCACGGTGCTGCTGCTTTCCTTGCCACCCAACGCGTTCGAGACGGTCGTGCCGGTGCTGGACGCGCTGGCCGTGGTGCTGGTGATCATCCAGCCGCGGGTCTCGGCGTGGGTGGCGCGCCGCCGCGAGGCCGGCAACGGCGGCGGCGGGCACGGCGGGCTCGTGCTGTTCCTGATCTTCCTCGTCGGCATCTACGGCGGCTACTTCACCGCTGCGCAGGGCGTCATGCTGATGGCGTTCATGGGCATGCTGCTCACCGATCCGCTGCAGCGGCTCAACGGCATCAAGAACGTCCTCGCCGCCGTGGTCAACGTGGTCGCCGGGATCGTCTACGCGTTCATCGCCCCGGTCAGCTGGCCGGTCGTCGCGCTGCTCGCCGTCGGGTCCACCCTCGGCGGGCAGCTCGGCGCCAAGATCGGGCGCCGGCTGCCCGCGCCGGTGCCGCGCGGCGTGATCGTCGTGGTCGGGATCGCCGCGATCGTCCAGCTGGTGGTCAACGGCTGAAGCCGCGCGCCGCCTGCAGGAACGCGTCGTTCTCCTCGCGGGTGCTCACGGTGATCCGCACGCCGTCGCCGGCGAAGGCCCGCACGACCACCTTGTTCGCCAGCGCGTGCTCGGCGAACTCCAGCGCCTTGTCGCCCAGCGGCAGCCACACGAAGTTGGCGTGCGTCTCGGGCACCTCGTAGCCCAGGGCGAGCAGCTCGTCGGCGACCCGCTGCCGCTCGGTGACGATCGCCGCGCAGCGCTCCCGCATCTCGTCCTCGGCGTCCAGCGAGGCCATGGCGGCGATCTGCGCCAGCGAGTTCACGCTGAACGGGATGTAGACCTTGCGCACCACCTCGGCCAGCTCGGCCGGGCCGACCAGGTAGCCGACGCGCAGCCCGGCCAGTCCGTAGGCCTTGGAGAAGGTCCGCAGCACCACCACGTTGTCGCGGGTGCGCGCGAACTCCATGCCGTCCGGTACGTCCGGGTCGGAGACGAACTCACGGTAGGCCTCGTCCAGCGCCACGACCACGTGCGGCGGCACCTGGTCGAGGAAGCGCACCAGCTCCTCGCGGCGGTTCGCGGTGCCGGTCGGGTTGTTCGGGTTGCAGACGAAGACCAGCTTCGTCTTCGGTGTGATCGCGGCGAGCATCGCGTCCAGGTCGTGCGTGTGCGTGGCGTCCAGCGGCACCTTCACCGATGTCGCGCCTGCGATCTGCGTGACGATCGGGTACGCCTCGAACGAGCGCCACGCGAACAGGACCTCGTCCCCGGGCTCGCACAGCGCCTGCGTGAGCTGCTGGCACAGCGCGACCGAACCGCAACCGACCGCGATCCGCTCCACCGGGAAGTCGTACTTGCGCGCCAGCCGGGTCGCCAGCGCGGTCACGCCCATGTCCGGGTAGCGGTTGACGTCCGCGGCGGCCTCGGCGATCGCGTCCCGCACGCTCGGCAGCGGACCGCCGGGAACCTCGTTGCTCGCGAGCTTGATCGCACCCGGCACGGTCCGCCCGGCGACGTAGGCGGGCAGCGAGCCGAGATCGGGACGGGTACGCACGGACATGGCGGGCACTCCTTCGGGTCGAACGCGCTGCTGTCACGTTATCCCGAACACTTGATCGCGATTGGTGTTGACTCCCGTTCACCCCGGGATGGTTGAGTAGTGCGATGACGCAGACGCACACCTCCCACTACGAGCGGAACGACGGCCGGGCCATCGACCTGACCCACGCCGAACCCGAGAACGTCGTCCGTGGCGGGCTCGTGGTGCTGCACGAGGTCGGCGGCATCACCGACGGGGTGCGGCTGCTGATCTCGAGCCTGGCTGCGGAGGGCTGGCTGGCCGCCGCCCCGCACATCGAGGACACGCCGACGCCGGACAGCGTCCTGGCCGCCACCGACATCGCGCTGGCGTGGCTGGTCGAGCGCGGTGTGCAGGCCGATCTGCTCGGCGTCGTCGGCTTCGACCTGGGCGGCACGGCCGCGCTGCTGGTCGCGGCGAACCGCAAGCTGGGGGCCGCGGTCAGCGTGGGCGGGCACAGCGTGGCCGAGAAGCCGGGGCTGGTCGAAATCGCCCGTGAGCTGGTCAGCCCGTGGCTCGGCCTGTACGGCGACGCCGGTGACGAGCTGAGCGCCGCCGAGGTCGAGAAGCTGCGCGAGGCGGCGGCCGAGTCGCGGGTGGCCACCAACGTGGTCCGCTACCCCGGCGCCAACCACCGGTTCGACGCGGACCCGCAGGCCGCGATCGAGGCCTGGCAGCGCACGCTGAGCTGGTTCGACGCCCACCTGCGCTAGATGCGTTCCGAAACGGCGGAGCCGCCTCACCACCCGAGCAGCTTGCACCGCTACCGGCACCGCTACGCAGGCCGATTTGCGGCAATTTCCAATACGCTTCCGGGGTGACCGACGTTGCTGACACCCCGGAAGTGTTGTGGCGCCCGGACCCGGACCGGGTCGCCGCCAGCAGGATCCAGGCGTTCCGCGACTGGCTGCGCGCGGAGCGCGACGTGTCCCTCGACGACTACGACCAGTTGTGGCGGTTCTCCGTCGACCGGCCCGAGGAGTTCTGGGGCGCGGCGGCGGAGTTCCTCGGCATCCGCTGGCACTCCGAGCCCAGCGCGGTCCTCGGCGACGCGCGCATGCCCGGCGCGCAGTGGTTCCCCGGCGGCACCCTCAACTACACCGAGCACGCGCTGACCGGCGCGGACGACGACCTCGCGGTGATCTTCCGCCGCGAGGACGGCCGGTCCGCCCGGCTCACCTACCGCGAGCTGCGCGAGCAGGTGGCGGCGGCGCGGTCGGCGCTGGTCGCGCTCGGCGTCGGCCGGGGGGACCGCGTGGTCGCGCTCGCCCCGAACTGCCCGCAGACCCTCGTCGCGTTCCTGGCCACCGCGAGCCTCGGCGCGATCTGGTCGTCCTGCTCGCCGGACTTCGGGGTGCGCGCGATCAGCGACCGGTTCACCCAGATCGAGCCGAAGGTCCTGATCGCGATCAACGGCTACGTCTACAACGGACGGTCCTTCGACGTCCGGCCGACGATCGGGGACCTGCGCGCGCGGATCCCGTCGCTGACCGCGACCGTGCTGGTCGACTACGCCGGCGGCGGCGCGGTCGACGACGCCCTGGACTGGGACGCGCTGCTCGCCGAGCACGCCGGCGCGGAGATGGCCTACGAGCCGGTGCCGTTCGACCACCCGCTGTGGGTGCTGTACTCGTCCGGCACCACCGGCCTGCCGAAGGGCATCGTGCAGGGGCACGGCGGGATCGTGCTGGAGCACCTCAAGGCGACGGTGCTGCAGATGGACCTCGGCCCCGGCGACCGGTTCTTCTGGTTCACCACCACCGGCTGGATGATGTGGAACTTCCTGCTCGCCGGGCTGCTCGCGCGCTCGACGATCGTGCTGTTCGACGGCAGCCCCGGGCACCCGGACCTGAACACGCTGTGGCGGCTGGCGGCCGAGGAACGGATCACCTACTTCGGCACGTCCGCGCCGTTCATCCAGAGCTGCCTCAAGGCCCGGATCCGGCCGGCCGCTTCGGTCGACCTGTCCGCGCTGCGCGCGCTGGGGTCGACCGGCGCGCCGCTGAGCGACGACGGGTTCCGCTGGATCGCCGACGAGGTCGGCCGGTCGGTGCAGATCTGCTCGGTGTCCGGCGGCACCGATCTGTGCACCGCGTTCGTCGTGGCCGCGCCGGACGTGCCGGTGTGGCTGGGCGAGCTGTCCTGCCGGGCGCTCGGGGCGGCGGTCGCGGCGTTCGACGAGGCGGGCCGCGAGGTCGTCGACGAGGTCGGCGAGCTGGTGGTCACCAAGCCGATGCCGTCGATGCCGGTGTTCTTCTGGAACGACGAGGACGGGTCGCGGCTGCGCGAGGCCTACTTCGAAATGTACCCGGGCGTCTGGCGGCACGGCGACTGGATCCGGATCACGCCCCGCGGCTCGGCGGTGATCTACGGCCGCAGCGACTCGACCCTCAACCGCGGCGGCGTGCGGATGGGCACCGCCGAGTTCTACCGGATCGTCGAGGGCTTCGACGAGATCGCCGACTCGCTCGTCATCGACACCACGCGAGCCGGGAATACCGACGGTGAGCTGCTGTGTTTCGTCGTGATGGCACCCGGCGCGAAGCTGATCGACATCGAGCCCGAGCTGCGGGCGCACCTGCGGCGCGGCCTCTCGCCGCGGCACGTACCCGATCGGTTCGTCGAGGTGGCGGAGGTGCCGCGGACGCTGAACGGTAAGAAGTGCGAGGTGCCGGTCAAGAAGATCCTGACCGGGACGGCGCCGGAGCGGGCGGTCAGCCGGGACGCGCTCGCCAACCCGGCGGCACTGGAGCCGTTCGTCGACATGGCGAGGGGGAGTTAGGGGGCAAGGGGTGTCCGGGAGGACGATGGCCGGGCAGCGGCCCGCGGTGTGGCGGGTGACGGGCGCCGCGTCGGTGTTCGCGATCACCTGGGTGACCAGGCTGGTCGGGCTGCTGGCGGTGATCTCGGTCGTCCTGCCCGCCGGGCGGCGCGGCATGCGTGGTCACGTCGCCGTGTGGCTCGGGCTGCCCCAGGAGGCGACGACGGCCGCGGCGGCCGTCGTGCTGGCCGTCGGCGTCCTGCTGATCATGCTCGCGTCCGGGCTGAAGCGGCGCAAGCGCCGGGCCTGGCAGCTCGCGCTCGCCGCCAGCGTCGTGCTGGCCGTGTCGCACCTCGGGATGCAGCACGTCTTCGGCGCCGGGGTGGTGGCGGTCGCGCTGGCCGTGACCCTGGTGCTGAACCGGCGGCACTTCGTCGCGCTGCCGGACCCGGTGACCGGGAAGTGGGTCGCGCTGCGGGTGTTCCTGCAGCTGCTGGTGGCCGGGTTCGTGATCAACGTCGCGTTGCTGTCGGTGGCCCCCGCGCGGTTCATGGCGCCGCTGTCGTTCCCGGACCGGATGGCCGAGGCCGCGCTGGCGCTGTTCGGGGTCAGCGGGCCGGCCGAGTTCCACGTGGAGTGGATGGACGACCTGACCGCGACGGTCGGGCTGCTGTTCGGGCTGGGCGCGGTGCTGCTCGCGGCGTACTTCCTGCTGCGTTCGGCCGAGCCGGCGCCGAGCTTGAGCGAGGACGAGAAGGCCCGGCTGAAGGCGCTGCTGGACAAGCACGGCGCGCGCGACTCGCTGGGGTACTTCGCGCTGCGGGACGACAAGTTCGTGGTCTTCTCCAAGACCGGCAAGGCGGCGGTGACGTACCGGGTGATCGCCGGGGCGGCGATCGCGTCGGCCGACCCGCTCGGCGACAACGAGGCCTGGCCGGGCGCGATCGAGGAGTTCCTGGCGGTGTGCCGGCGGCACGGCTGGGTCCCGGCGGCCATGGGGTGCTCCGAGCTCGGCGCGACCGCGTGGGCGCGGTTCGATCTGGACGTGCTGGAGATCGGCGACGAGGCGGTCGTCGACGCCGACACGTTCACCCTCGACGGCCGCGTGATGCGCGGGGTGCGCCAGGCGGTGGCCAAGACCAAGCGGGCGGGGTACCGCGTCCGGGTGCGGCGGTCGGAGGACCTGGCCGAGGGCGAGCTGGCCGAGCTGGAGGCGCTGGCCGCGAAGTGGCGGGGGAGCGACACGGAGCGTGGTTTCTCGATGGCGCTGGGCCGGATGGGCGACCCCGGTTCGGTGCTGGTCACGGCCGAGCAGGACGGCGTCGTGCGGGGGTTGCTGCAGTTCGTGCCGTGGGGGGAGGACGGGCTGTCACTGGACGTGATGCGCCGCGACCGGGCCGCCGACAACGGCATCAACGAGCTGATGATCTCCGAACTGCTGCTGGCCGCCGGCGAGTACGGGGTGAGGTACGTCTCGCTGAACTTCGCCGCGTTCCGGAAGCTGCTGGAGCAGGGCAGGCGCATCGGGGCCGGCCCGGTCGCGCGCGCCTCGGCGAAGTTCCTGGGATGGATGTCACACTGGGTGCAGATCGAGACGCTGTACCGGTTCAACGCGAAGTTCCAGCCGCGGTGGGTGCCCAGGTACCTGGTGTACCCGGGCGTGCGCGAGCTGCCGCGCGTCGGGGTGGCCGTCTTCGAGGCCGAGGGACTCGCCGGACGTTCCCCCAGGTTGCGCCGCCTGTTGCGGCGATGAGGGGGTCCTTTGCGGGCGCGTTTCGGGGCTGTGTACGCTATCTCAGCAGTGGTCGTGATCCGGGAGGCTTCGCCTAGTCTGGTCTATGGCGCCGCACTGCTAATGCGGTTGGGGGTAACCCCCCCTCCCGGGTTCAAATCCCGGAGCCTCCGCAAGGCACTCGGACCCCGAGTGCTAGAGTGAAAACTGAACAAGCGCCCGTAGCTCAACGGATAGAGCATCTGACTACGGATCAGAAGGTTAGGGGTTCGAATCCCTTCGGGCGCGCGTCTGGTTGAGACAGCAAGACCACGAGCCCCCTGGCAACAGGGGGTTTCGTGCTTTCTGGGGCGGGTCAAGACCGAAGGCGGGTCGGGCCGGGCTGCCAAGTTATCGCCAATCTTGCCCCGTGACGCGTCCCCAGGACGTGGACCTCCGAACTGTGGGTATACGACCTCAGCGCCGGCCGGCGCTGCGCGCTGTGGCAGAACGAGCTCCAGGACGAGCTCCGCACGAGTTCGCCATCGTCGCCGAAGCGCTGCAGCTCGCCAACGCGAAACGGGAGGGCATCGTCATCGAGGAAGGAACTCGGCCGGAAGCACCGCAGTCTCGATCAGTCGTCGTCTGTGGTGCTCTCGTCTGTCTCCTCCAGGTCACGAAGCGCCCGCCATGCCAGGTCGGCCAGAGTCTCGCCAGAGCTGGTCGCCCAACGAGCGGTGCCCTGGACGGCCACTGGGTGTTCGTCCCAACCGGCGAGTTCCCACATCCGGGAAACCAGCCCGGAAGGCGAATAGTGTCTACCGTCAGCGGTCCACAGGATCGGCTTCGACCGCTGCGGGACCCAGGTAGCCCGGGTGCGCCGCGGGTCCTCATCGAGCCAGTCACGCAGTGCAACGGTCTCGGTGGCCGAGGTGCCGGTCAAGGTGAGCGGGTCACCCTCGGTGAGTAGACCCTTGTCGATGATGACGGATACGGCGTTCGGTCGACGGCGCTTGCGTTGGGCACGTTGCCGCCGGTACTTGTCCGGCACGCCACCAGTTTTTCCGCTGGCAAGCACGTACTGGGCCAGCTCACGACACCGGGCAGTGTCCGAGCAGACTGCCCGGATTTGCGAACGGTCGGTATACAGCTCGTCGATGGCGGCGACCAAGGCGGGAACCAGCTCTTCGACCAACCTGGGTATCTGTTGAGTGGCCTGGACTGCCCAGCCATTCTGCGTATCCGGCTCATCGATGGCCTCGGTGTCGAGTCGCCGGAAGACGAGATGCGTCAGCAGGTAGGGACCATGTTCGATCAATGCCGTACCACGTCCCGTGTAGCGCGGCCGGAGGCGGTGCAGGCTTTCTCGAACCGAGCGAAACACCTGCACTGCGTTCCACAGGAGGTATGCCCCAGGTTGCGGGCGGAACAGTACGTCGTAGATGCCTCGTGAGCCGCGCTCCCACAGTACATCCAACGTGGCGGCGATTCGCGCGGCGTACTGAGCGTCGGAATGCGCGCACGCCAAAGCGCACGCGGCTTCGACGACCGAGCATCCCGTATCGGGATGGGGATCCAGCTCACTGCGGCGGACGCTGTACTCAAGCCCCAGTTCAGCCCGCATCTCTTCGATGATCGCGGCTTGGACCGGATCCAGGGTGACGAAATCGCGTGCTTCGACCCGGTTCTGCCGGTTCGTCGCCTTGGTTGTTCTCTTGGCGAAATCTTCCCGGGTACCGGTGACGATGACCCGTACTCCCACCTGCGCCGAGGCGGCAATATCATTGGCCGCGACCGCCTCGGCGACGGAACGGACAGTCTGCGCGCCATTGACGACACTCGCGTTGCGCAAGGTCAGCATGATCGGCCGCCGATGTGGTGAGGCCAGCGCCTGGTGTACCTTTTCCGCCGACTCGCACAGAACCGTGATGCCGTTGTTGAAGTACCAGAAGTGACCGGGTTCCTGGAGCAGAGTGTCGATCAGCTCGTTGTTGATCGCCGTCCGGCCAAGCGGGTTACGAATATTGAGGTTGAACAGGTTGGACCCGTGGTCTACCCACTGAGCGAGTTGACCCGCCTCGACTATGCCCTGGTATGACTCGTACGGCTCGCTGACTGAGAACCAGGGGAACAGTTCGGCGGTGAGATTTACCGGTTGTGGTGCCAAGTCTTGCCGAACCGAGTTCCAAATCTCGGACGACAGGATGATGCGATGGTCGAGAACGTCACCATGGCGGTTGAACTCCCGCTCACCCTGGGTCAGCGCCATTCGGAAACCCTCGCCGACCTCGTCCGCGCGCATGAGCGCTATCACCTGGGTGACTGGTACGGGGCCACTTGACATCACCTCCTTGGCGAGTGCTGCGAGGTGCTGGCCCCGAGGATTGAACGCCGCGAAATCTTCTTCGTCGATGAGACGAAGCCCAGCGAGTAGTTCCATGACCGCGGACCGGTCGCTGCTTGCCCGGCCGTTCTGGCTCCATTTCGCCTGGACGAGGTAGACGTGCGGATCGTGGCCGCCGACGATCGCGATCGCGTCAATGCCTTGGTCGTTCACGCCATCGATGACGGTGTCGGCCGCCTCCTGGGGGCTGAAACCAGTGACTATGCGGACGGCTTGGGCGGCCAGCGCTCGGGATAGCAGACGAGGTTCTTGTTCGTCGGGCGACTTGCTCTCCAAGTCGTCGACAGTGAGCAACTTCGCATCGACGTAGATCCGTCGTAACGCTCGTTCGACCTGACGGACCTGGAGGCGCGCGTCGTTGCCGGCCCCGGCCTTACTCGTACTCAGCCTGCATCCCCCCAGTTAACACACTCGTCGCTGCGGTCAATCCATAGATCATGCCACGGGAAGCCGCGGATTCGTACGGAATCCGGACGCGTCGACGCAGTCCGATTCCTTCGGGCTGCGGCACTTGTCTCCGTCCCTGGCGGCTGCCGGGCCGGATCAACGTCGGATGTTGGGGTATCGACGGAGCCGTCACCGTATCGGTTGACCCCAAGCCGCGACCTGCTTCATGCGCAATGGGAGCCCGTCTGCGCCGGCGGCTTTCCGGGGTGTGTCCGTCGATCGAGGGATTCGCCGTTGGGGGGTCTCTCGCTATCGTCGGCAGGCCGTCCGTGGGGGCGGGTCGTCGTCGAGGTCGGAGGCAGGGTGTTTCGTCGGGTCGCGTTGGTTGTCGTCGCGGCGGTGCTGGCTCCGCTCGTACCCGGGAACGCCGCCGCCGCCGAGGAGTTGCGTCCCGACCTCGGCATGGCCCGGCTCAGCGATCTCAAGGTCGCCACCACCGCCTCCGGGCAGCGGCAGCTCCGCTTCTCGACCACGATCGTCAACGTCGGGCGCGGGCCGTTCGAAATCGTGGCGCGTCGGGCGGCGCTGGGCGCTCCCTTCCGCGTCGAGCAGCAGATTCCGCGCGCGGACGGCACCCGCGCCCCGGTCGCGGTGCCCGCCGGGCTGGTGTACGGCGGGGACGGTCACGACCACTGGCACGTCCGCGATCTCGAGACCTACCACCTCGTCCGGCTCGACGACGGCGGCACGGTCGGCGTCGCGGCGAAGGCCGGGTTCTGCTTCTACGACACGAATGCCTACCGGCGCTCGATTCCGGGCTCGCCGAGGTCCAAAGTGTACCCGGAGGCCGGCTGCGGCAAGCGCGATTCGCTCGTCGTGACGATGGGCCTGTCCGTCGGCTGGGGCGACCGCTACGCGTGGACCCTGCCCGACCAGTACATCGACATCACCGGCCTCGACGACGGCCGCTACCGGCTCTTCGCCACGGCCGACGCGCAGGGCGTGTTCGTGGAGAGCAACCGCGGCAACAACACGACCTGGGTCGACCTCGCGGTCACCAACCACCGGACCGGGACCTCGATGAAGGTCCTCGGATACGGCCCGGCGGCGTGACGGCTCAGCGGGACTGAAGCGCGTCCAGAGCCACGGCCTGCGCGAGCACCAGGCGCCGGTCCAGCGACGGGTCGGCGATGCGCACCAGGTAGTGGTCCCGGAAGCGGGTCTTCTTCTCGAAGCTGCCCACCGCCTGGCCGTCCCGGACGAAGTCGAAGTGGTACTTCCACGGGAACGGGATGTCGCCGACCCACGGGAGGAAGTCCCAGATCCGCCGGAACAGCGCCAGGCCCATGCTGCGTTCGCTGATCTCGACCGGCGGCAGGCCGGGCTGCTCCAGCCGCCAGGTGGACCGCAGCAGCGACTTGCCGAACTGCTTGCCGAACACGCCGATCGACTGCCCCTCGCCGGTGGTCACGTTGTAGGCGCTGGCCAGGTCGATCACCTTGCGCGCGCGGAACGCCGCGAGCACGTACTGCTTGCTCTCGTCCGCGTAGAGGGTGACCTGCTCGCGAAAGGTCATCCGCTTCTGCTCGACGAACGCGACCAGCGGGCCGGGCCCGCCGTTCCCGTCGTCGGCGAAGACCTCGTAGCGGTTCACCATCATGGTGACCCGCTGGTGGACGTGGAACTGGTCGTGCTGTTGCAGGTTCACGAAACCCCCAGATCGGCTGCTTTGGCGACACTTTAGGCGCCGGAACGGCACGGTGAAAATCAGCGGGCTTACCAGCCGGCGCGCGGACCGGTTGGCTCGGTAAACACCAGCCGAAACCACGGAATCGCCGGAGAGTCGCGCCGTATGTCGAAGAACCTGGTCGTCCTGGGAGCGGGGGGTCTGGCACGTCAGATCGTGGGAGTCGTCGACGACATCGACGACATCACGCTGCTAGGCCTCACGGGTGAACCGGACGAACACAGCCTGCGGAACGACACCCCACTTCTCGGCGGGGACGAGGTGCTCAAAACCCTCGACACCGCCTACGTGATCGGCGTCGCGAACCTCCTCGTGCGGCGCAAGCTCGAGGAGTACGCGACCGCTGCGGGAAGGGAACCGGCGACGGTCGTCCATCCCACGGCGCGGGTGGAGAAGCGCGTGTCGATCGGTCCGGGCGGTGTCGTGATGCCCGCCGCGCAGGTCCAGGAAGCCGTGGAACTCGACCGGCACGTGCTGGTCGATGCGAACGTGCTGGTCTGCCACGAAGCCGTCGTCGGCTCCCACGTCACCATCAGCCCGCGCGCGGTCGTCGGCGCGCGGAGCACCATCGGCGACGGAACCACCATCGGCATGGGGGCCGTCGTCCTGCCGGACGTGACCGTCGGCGAGGAAGCGGTGATCGGTGCCGGCGCTGTGGTCACCAAGCACGTTCCGGCGCAGACCACCGTGGTGGGCGTCCCCGCGCGCGTCCTGCGTTAGTCCCCGAACTCCGCCTGGAGCTGGGGTAGTACCTCGGTGCCCAGCAGTTCGATCGCCGTCATCACGTGGTTCTGCGGCACTCCCGACCAGTCCATCTGCATCGCGTAGCGGTCGGCTCCCACGAGTTTTCCGACGGTGATCAGGCGGTCCGCGACCTCGTTCGGGCTGCCGGTGAACAACGACGTCGCCCCGGCGGTGTAGGCGTCGTACTCCGCGCGGGTCGGGATCGGCCAGCCGCGGGCCCGCGCGCCGTACTTCATGGTTTCCAGCCAGTACGGGTAGAACGTCTCCTTGGCGTCCTGCGACCGGCGCGCCACCAGTCCGATCGCGCTCATCGTGACGTGCTGCGTCGCCGGGGCGTGGCCGGACACCTCGCTCGCCCGGCGGTACAGCTCCACCAGCGGCGCGAACCGCTCCGGGCGGCCGCCGATGACCGCGTACACGACCGGCAGCCCGAGCGCGCCGGCGCGGATCGAGGAGTCCTGGTTGCCTCCCGTGCCGACCGAGATGCGCAGGTGCTCGCCGTACGGCCGCGGCAGCACTCGCGCACCCCGCAACGGCGCGCGGAACTTGCCCGACCACGTCACCGGATCCTCCCGGTCCAGCGTCAGCAACAGGTCGAGCTTCTCCTCGAACAGCGCGTCGTAGTCCTCCAGGTCCGCGCCGTACAACGGGAACGACTCGATGAACGACCCGCGCCCCACCAGCAGCTCCGCCCGGCCGCCGCTGAGCTGGTCGAGCGTCGTGAACTGCTGGTACAGCCGCACCGGGTCCTCGGTGCTCAGCACGGACACCGCGGTCGACAGCGTGATCTTCGAGGTCACGCTCGCCGCGGCCGCGAGGACCGTGGCCGGGTTGGAGATCGCGTACGAGTCCAGGTGGTGCTCGCCGAGCCCGTAGAACCCCAGCCCCAGCTCGTCGGCCAGCTTCATCCGCTCCAGCGTGTTGGCCAGCGCCCGCGAGACGGACAGCTGCTCGCCGGTGACCGGATCGGCCGGGCGGTCACCGAAGCTGTAGATGCCGAGTTCCATACCTCCCAAGGTAACCAGCGGAAGATGACGCGTCAACCAAATCGCACGACCAGGCTGGACAGCCGCCAGGTGCCCGGGTCCGGCATCCGCTCGACCTCGACCGGTTCGAACTCCCGGCGCAGCAGCGCGGTGAGCGCGACCTCGGTCTGCACCCGCGCCAGCGCCGCGCCGAGGCAGAAGTGCGGTCCGTGTCCGAAGCCGAGGTGGCCACCGCCGGGGCGGGTCACGTCGAAGCGGTCGGGATCGGTGAAGGCGCGTGGATCCCGGTTGGCCGCCGCGACCGCCGCGACGATCGCGTCGCCCTCCCGGATGAGGACGCCCTCCAGCTCGACGCCCTCGCGGGCGTAGCGCGGGATCGTCATCAGGGTCGGCCCGCACCAGCGGATCAGCTCGTCGACCGCGCGCGGCATGAGCCCGGGGTCGGCGCGCAGCACCGCGAGCTGGTCCGGGTGCTCCAGCAGGGCGGCCACGGCGTTCGCGATCAGGTTCGCCGGCGTCTGGCCGGCCAGGACCAGGTGCCACACCAGCGTGACCATCTCGGTGTCGCTGAGCCGGTCCTCGGCCCGGATCAGGTCGGCGAGCACGTCGTCACCCGGCTCCGCCCGGCGGCGGGCGATGGCGGCCTGCGCGCCGGCCATGATGCCCGGGATCGCTGCGGCGAACGCCGGGCCGTAGCCGTTCGCGACCGCGATGCCGTGCTCGCGCCAGCGCGGGCGGTCCTCGTCCGGGATGCCGACCAGCTCGCAGATCACGTCCATCGGCAGCGGCCGGGCGAAGTCCCGCAGCAGGTCGGCCTCGGCGGGCAGGTCGTCGAACAGGCGTCCGACGAGCGGTTCGATGCGCGGCCGGAAGTCCAGCGCCCGGCGGGCGGAGAACGCGGGGGAGACCAGGCGTCGCAGCCGGGCGTGCTCGGGACCCTCCACTTCGGACATCGTGCGCAGGTACGCGCGGCAGTGCTCGGGCACGTCCGGCTGCTGGTAGCTGTTCGAGCTCAGCTCGAAGCGCGGGTCGGACAGGACGGCTCGCGCGGTTTCGTGACGGGTCGCGGCCCACACCGGGCCGAAGCCGGGCGCGCCCACGCGGGCGACCGGCGACTGTTCCCGGGCTCGTCCGTAGGCGGCGAACGGGTCGGCCAGCACCTCGGGGTCGGTCAGGGAGATCTCGGGGATCACGCAGCGCTCCAAATGTTAATATCAGATGTTCATGTCATCTGAATGGGCACGACATCTTGGTCTCCGTCCGGATGGCAACGAGGAGGCGTCGTGGCGCGGCTGACCAGGGCGGAAACTCAGGAACGCAACCGCGCGAAAGTGCTGGTCGCGGCCCGTCAGGAGTTCGCCGAGCGGGGGTTCCGCGACGCCAAGGTGGACGTGATCGCGGAGCGGGCGGATCTGACCCGCGGCGCGGTCTACTCGAACTTCCCGGGCAAGCGGGCGCTCTACTTCGCGGTCCTGGCCGACCCGGCACCCCGCGCCGAGCCCGCCCCGCACAGCAGGCCCGGCACCGACGCCCGGTCCGCGATCGGTGCGTTCGCCCGGGACTGGATGGTGCGCGACGCCGGTCTGGGCCGTGACCTGCCGTCCGAGGTGATGGCCGAGGAGCGGGTGCGGCTGCCGTACGCGCAGCTCCTGGAGCTGGGCGCGCTGCTGCTCGCGCTGGCGATGGAACGGCTCGACCCGCCGGAGTCCCTCCCGGACGCGCCGCCCGCGCGGTACGTGCGCCGGGCGCGGTCGGTGCTGACGACCCTGCACGGCGCGCGGCAGCTCACCGTCGCCGCGCCGGGGTTCGTCGAGCCGTTCGACGTGGTCAGCACCTGCGAACAGCTCGCCGCCCTGCCGCTCAACGACTGGTGGGCGCCGCCGCAGGTGTCCCCGCAGCCGCGCCCCGCCGGCGAACCGTGGTCGCCCGGGGAGGCCGTCGACCTGGTGCGCGGGGAGACGGTCCGGCTCCCGGCCGACGGCGTCGTCGCGGTCCTCGGCCTGCACCGGCTCGCCGCGGTCGAGGCCGGCGTCCGGGCGGGGGCGGACGTGACGGTCGTGGCGGTCACCGGCGAGCCGGCCGAGCTGGGACCGCTCGCGCGCCTGGTGATCACCGAGGTGGCGGCGGGCCTGCGGCAGGCGTTTCCCGCGTCGGCGTGGCCGGCTCTGCGCGTTGTGTTCGACGAGCGGGCCGAGCTGGCGGCGGCGGGCGGCGTGCCGGCGGTCAGCGACGCGACCGAGGTGGCGGTGCGCGTGGCGGGCGGCCGGATCGTGGCGCGCGCGGACGGGTTCGGCGCCTGTCACGCGGTGGCGGCCGATTGGCTTGCGCCGGCCGCGCCCGCCCGCCACGATCGGTCCTCGTGACGATGGCGGAACCCGCGCTCCGGTACGGACAGGCCTCCGGGCGCTGGGTCCTGTTCGCGACCGTGCTCGGGTCCGGCGTGACCTTCCTCGACGCGACGGTCGTGAACATCGCGCTGCCGACGATCGGCAGCGACCTGGAGGCGAGCACGGCCGGTCTCCAGTGGACGGTCAACGGCTACACGCTCAGCCTCGCCGCCCTGATCCTGCTCGGCGGCTCCCTCGGCGACCGCTTCGGGCGGCGCCGGATCTTCGTGCTCGGCGTGGCGTGGTTCGCGATCGCGTCCCTGCTGTGCGGGCTCGCGCCGGACGTCTGGACCCTGGTCGCCGCGCGGGTGCTGCAGGGCGTCGGCGGCGCGCTGCTCACGCCCGGGTCGCTGGCGATCCTGGAGGCGTCGTTCCACCCCGACGACCGGGCGAAGGCGATCGGCGCGTGGTCCGGGCTGGGCGGGATCGCCGGGGCGCTCGGTCCGTTCCTCGGCGGCTGGCTGGTCGAGGTGGCGAGCTGGCGGCTGGTGTTCCTGATCAACGTGCCGCTCGCCGCGGTCGTCGCCCTGGTCGCGATCAGGCACGTGCCGGAGACCCGCAACCCGGCGGCCGCGCGGCAGCTGGATGTCACCGGCGCGGCGATGGGCGCGCTCGGGCTGGCCGGGCTGAGCTACGGCTTCACGGCCTGGCCGGCGCTCGGCGCGGGCTCGCCGACGGTGCTGGTGGCGCTGGCGGTCGGGGTCGTCGGGATCGTCGCGTTCGTGGTGACCGAGCGGCGGTCGCCGCACCCGATGCTGCCGCTGGGCGTGTTCGCGTCGCGACCGTTCACCGCGGCGAACCTGGTGACCTTCGCGGTGTACGCGGCGCTGGGCGGCGTGTTCTTCCTGGTGGTGCTGAACCTGCAGGTCGTCGGCGGGTTCTCACCCGTCGCGGCGGGGTCGGCGATGCTGCCGGTGACCGCGTTGATGCTCGTGCTGTCCGCGCGGGCGGGAGCACTGGGCCAGCGGATCGGACCGCGGCTGCCGATGACCGCCGGGCCGATCGTGTGCGCGGTCGCGCTCGTGTTGCTGTCCCGGATCTCGGTGAGCCCGTCGTACCTGACCGAGGTGCTGCCCGCGGTCGTGGTGCTCGGGCTCGGGTTGTCCCTGACGGTCGCGCCGCTGACGGCGACCGCGCTGGGCGCGCTGGACGACCGGTACGCGGGGGTGGCCAGCGGCACGAACAACGCGATCGCGCGCACCGCCGGGCTGCTCGCGGTGGCGGTGTTGCCGCTGGTCGCGGGCATCGGCACGGGCAGCCTGACCGACCCCGTGGCGCTGGCGCCCGCCTACCGCACGGCGATGCTGGTGTGCGCCGGTCTGCTGGTCGCGGGGGCGTTGATCGCGTTCGCGTTCGTGCCCGGCCGCCCGAAGCCTGCGCCGGTCAGCCCGGTGAAGGTCCACTGCGCGGTGGCCGGGACGCCGCTGCACCCGTCCGAATGCCGGGAGCCTTCGGGGCGTTGACGACCTTGCGGTCGCGGCGGGTATCCGGTGGTATGGCGGCATGAACCAGACGGACGCAGTTGTCGTGATCGCGACCATGGAGGCCGCGGAGGGCAAGGAAACCCAGGTCGAGGAGGCGCTGCGGACCGCGGTCCGGGCGGTGCACGCCGAGCCGGGGTGCGAACGCTACGCGCTGCACCGCGACGCCAAGTCGCCGACGACGTTCGTCATGGTGGAGAAGTGGGCGTCCGGACCCGCGCTCGGCGCGCACGGCAAGGGCGCGGCGCTCGCCGAGCTGGGCGAAGCGCTGGACGGGCTGCTCGCCAAGCCGATGGACGTGCAGTTGCTGACCCCGCTGCCGGACGGTGACGGCCACCTGGGCGCGTTGTGAACCTGCCGCTGGCCGGGATCACCGTCGTCAGCCTGGAGCAGGCCGTCGCGGCGCCGTTCGCGACGCGTCAGCTCGCCGATCTCGGTGCCCGGGTGATCAAGGTGGAGCGGCCCGGCGGCGGCGACTTCGCGCGGCGTTACGACACGACCGTGCACGGCCAGTCGAGCTACTTCGTCTGGCTCAACCGGTCGAAGGAGTCGCTGACGCTCAACCTGAAGGATCCACGCGGCCGGGACGTGCTGGCGAGGTTGCTCGACGGGGCGGACGTGTTCGTGCAGAACCTCGCGCCGGGTGCCGCGGCGCGGATGGGCCTGGATCCGGCGACGCTCGCCGCGCGGTACCCGTCGCTGATCCCGTGCACGATCAGCGGGTACGGCACCGACGGGCCGTGGGCCGAGCGCAAGGCCTACGACCTGCTCGTCCAGTGCCAGACCGGGCTGGTGTCGCTGACCGGCACGCCGGAGGGCGCGGCGCGGGCGGGGGTGTCGGTGGCGGACATCGCGGGCGGCATGTACGCCTACTCGGGCATTCTGACGGCGCTGTTCACGCGGGCGACGACGGGCCGGGCGCAGCCGGTGGAGGTGTCGCTGTTCGACGCGCTGTCCGAGTGGATGGGACAGCCGGCCTACTACACGCGCTACGGCGGCACCCAGCCGCCGCGGGTGGGCACGCAGCACGCGACGATCGCGCCCTACGGGGCCTACACCGCGGCCGACGGCAAGGACGTGCTGTTCTCGATCCAGAACGAGCCGGAGTGGGTCGCGCTGTGCACGCACTTCCTGCAGCGGCCGGAACTGGTGGACGACCCGCGGTTCGCGACGGGTTCCGCGCGGGTGGCCCACCGGGACGAGCTGAACGAGATCGTGGCGGCGCGGTTCCGCGAGCTGGACAGCGACAAGATCATGGCCCTGCTGGACGGCATCGGCGTGGCGAACGCGGGGGTGAACTCGGTGCACGAGTTCCTGGCGCACCCGGTACTCGCGGAGCGCGACCGGTGGCGTGAGGTGCCGATCCCCGGCGGGACGGTGGAGGCGCTGCTGCCGCCGGTGATCATGGGTGGCGTCGAGCCGCGGATGGGGCCGGTGCCCGAGGTGGGCGCCCAGACGGAGTCGATCCTGCGGGAGCTGGGCCACGACGCCGCGGCGGTGGAGCGGCTGCGGGAGGAGGGCGTCGTCTGAGGCGGCGCGGGTGGGGCGGTTGCGCGTGGTGGGCGTGGGCTGACGTGGCTGGGGGCGCGGTTGCGCGCGGCGTGGTCTGACTGGGACGGTTGCGCGCGGAGGGCGTGGGCTGCCTCGCAGGCGCCTGCCTGCTGTTTGCTCTGCGTAGGTCGCTGCCGGGCCGGGGGCCGCCGGCCGCATCGGTGATCCGCCTGGGCCTGGGGTTCGGCATCGGCCCGAAAGTGGTGGTTCAGCTCTCTGGGGATGCAGGCCCGCAGCGCGCCGGGGCGGGGGGTTGACCTGGATTGAGGCACCCGTTCGTGGGGTACTCGCCGGTATGGGTCGTACGTTGCTGGGTATTTACCTCAACGACCACGTGGCCGTGGTGACGGCCGGGGTCGAGCTGGCCAGGCGCTTCGCGCGCGCGGAGGCCGAGTGGGCGGGCAACGGGAAGCTCGACCGGCTCGCCGAGGAGATGGCCGAAGACCGCGACGCCCTCGTCGAGATGATGCGCGCCCTCGGCGAACCCAGCCGCCCCACCGGACACTGGGCCGGCTGGCTCCTGGAGAAGGCGGGCAGGCTCAAGTTCAACGGCCGGCTGCTCAACCGGTCGCCGCTCAGCCGCGTCGTGGAACTCGAAGGGCTCCGGCTCGGCGTCGAGGGCAAGGTCGCGGCCTGGCGCACCCTGCGTGCCCGCGCCGCCGTGGACTCGCGCCTGGACGCCGATCGCCTCGACGAGCTGATCGCGAACGGCCGCAGCCAAGCCACCCGCCTGGAACGACTCCGGGCACGCGCGGTGGCGGAGCTGTTCGGCGAGGAAGCCGCCCAGGACGCCTGACGAAGCTCCGGCGGCGCACCGGCGTCCACGAGTTCTTTCCCACGGTTGACACATTTCTGCCGTGTGGCGCGCCAGCCGCTGCCGTTGTGTCCCTAGTGGACGGTTGAGTTGTCCACAGGTTTGCCCACCTGTGGATTGCTTTGTGGACAACCGCTCAGGCGGGTGTGGCGTAGCGTGTCTCGGCCTTGGTGCGGGTTCGCGCGGCGATCCGGCGTGCTCCGCTCATGTTCATGCGCCACGTGGCCATCGCGACGCTGACCCGGAAGTGGTTGGCCACCGACTGGTCCGACCACCCCTTGAACGCCGCTATCCGCGCGGCGTCCGTGGGGATGAGGAGTTCGCCGGAGAGTTCGGTGGCTTCCTCCTCGATGCCGGCGACCGCCGAGCGGCAGCCGTTCTCGTCGGTCAGCGTTGGGCCGAACGGGTGCTCCAGGAGCACGTGCGCCATCTCGTGGGCCATCGTCGATCGCCTGCGGCGCAGGGGATGCACGTGGTTCTCGATGATCACGGCGCCGCTGGGGTCGAGCGGGACCAGCGCCGCGGAGAACACGTGCGGCCGCTCCTCTGTCAGGTACCGCACCGACGCCTCCGGCAGGAACGAGCTGCGGAGGTCGAACACCTCGATGCCGTAGAGCTCCGCGAGCGCCCACGGGTCCAGCGGCGCGAAGACCTCGGTGCCCAGCTCGGCCCGCACCTCGAGCGCGAGTTCCCTGGCCTCCTTCTTGAAACCCCGGCGGAGGGTCATTTCAGCTCCTTGTTCTTGGCGCGGATGTGTCGCATCGTCAGGCCGACCACGTCCAGCACGTGCTGCTGGTCGGCCTCGCTCAGTTCTTCCTCGGCCCGGAGCAGCGGCGCGAGCCGCGCTTCGAGCGAGGGCCGTCGGCGCCCGTCGGGCCGGCCCTCCGGCCACACCATGAACGTCTCGGCGGGCATCCCCAGCCACTGGACGAGCGCGATGAACCCGTCCAGGTCCGGCCGGTGACCGTTGCCCATCCGGCTGACCAGGGACGCGCTCACCCCGGCCTCGGCCGCGAGCTGCCGCCAGGACAGGCCGCGTGATTCGCGCTCCGCGTCCAGCGCCGCATAGAGCCTCCCCGTGTCCAACCGTCCACCCATGTGGCACACCTCCGCCTCTCGTCCCGCCGCAGTTTTGCCGAACCGTTGCGGAGGTGCAACGGTGGTGTACTATAGGAACAGTGTTGCTGTTCTGCAACACCGGGGGAAGGAGACGGATCATGTCGCGGACGGTGTACTGGGTCTCGCCCATGCTGGGCAGCTGGGACGTCAAGCGAGGCGCGGCCGTGCTGTCGCACCACGAGCGCAAGCGGGAGGCGGTGCGCGCGGCCGCGAAGCTGGCGCGCGCCGATCGCCCGAGCGTGCTCAGGATCCAGCGACGGGACGGGTCGATCGAGAGCCGACGGCTCTACGGCAACGATCCGCTTCCCGCTCCGGGTTGACTTCTCCCTCGGCCTTCCGCCGGGGTTGGGGTGGGTGGGCATGGGGTGGACTTTAGGGG
>NZ_PQHY01000090.1:0-24991 GCF_003385175.1 Amycolatopsis ruanii | reverse complement strand
GGGGTCCGCCGAGGCCGGGAGGGCTCGCTGAGTCAGGCGGGGCTCGCCGAGACGGACGGGGTTCGCTAGGCCGGACGGGGTTCGCTGGGGCCGGACGGGGTTGGCTGGGGTCCGGCGGGGTCCGCTGGAGCCTGTCCCTGAGCCGGCCGGGCCGGTGTCGTCGGCGCGATGGCGATGAACGGTCCATTCATCGCCGCACAAGAGCGCATTTCGCACGCTCACGAGATGCCCAACGCCGCGCGACGGCGTGAACGGCCCATTCATCGCCGCACGAGATGCGCCACTCGTGCCTCCGCGAACGGACCGCTCGCGCGCTCTGGCGATGAACGGTCCGTTCATCGGCACACGACAGTGCACCTCGTGTGCTCACGACTCGCCCGCTGGTGGCACGCGGGCTGCGCAGGATCCCGGCGGGAACCTATTTTGGTCGGGGGGTAGGAGGAGGAGAGAGCACCGAGCAAGGCGGCCTCATCTCCCACCAGCCGCTCCGTGGTGGGGCATCATCTGGAAGATGCGCGCCGAACGTCTCGTTGCCCTGCTCTTCACCCTGCAGAGCAGGCGTAGCGCGACCGTGCCGGAACTGGCCAAGGCTCTCGGCGTCTCGGAGCGCACCATGCACCGTGACATCGCCGCTCTGCAGGCCGCGGGCGTTCCACTGTGGACGGAGACCGGGCGGTACGGCGGTGTCCGGCTCGTCGACGGGTGGCGGACCCGGCTGGACGGGCTCACCTCGCGCGAGGCCGTCGCCATTTTCGCCATGGGCGTGCCCCGCGCGCTGGCCGAACTGGGGCTCGGCACCGCCGTCTCCGCCGCCCACGCCAAGGTCAAGGCCACCCTCCCCGCCCCGCTGCGCGAGCAGGCCCAGCACCTCGCCCAGCGCTTCCACCTCGACGCCCCCGCCTGGTTCAAGTCCGAAGAAGACGCCGAGCACCTCGCGACCATCGCCCAGGCCGTGTGGGAACAGCGCCGCGCCGCCGTCACCTACCGGCGCGGCGACCAGCCCGTCGAACGCCTCCTCGAACCCCTCGGCCTCGTGCTCAAGGCCGGCGTCTGGTACCTCGTCGCCCGGATCGACCACGCCACCCGCACCTACCGGGTCAGCCGGATCACCGCCGTCGACCTCACCGACGAACCCTTCGAGCGGCCCGTGGACTTCGACCTCGCCGGCTGGTGGCAACGCTCCTCCACCCAGTTCGAGCGCTCCCTGCACCGCCACCCGGTCCGGCTGCGGCTGTCCCCGCGGGGCACCAAACACCTACCCGACGTCGTCGACCCCGACCTGGCCATCGCCGCCCTCGACGCGGCCGGCCCGCCGGACGACGACGGCTGGGTCGAAGTCACCGTCGACCTGGAAGAACCCGACATCGCGGCGAGCATGCTGCTCGGTCTCGGCCCCCACGTCGAGGTCCTCGAACCACCCGCCGTGCGCGCCGCGTTCGCCGACGCCGCACGGCGGATGGCCGATCTTCACCGATAGGCACCCGGGTTCGCGGGCTTGCCCGCGTCCTGGACCTCCACCACATACCGCCAGGCGTCCGGCCGGCTGCCGTCCACGTCGTCGAACCCGTAGATCTTCGCCAGCTGCCCGCTGTTCAACGTCTGCCCGGTGAACCGGTGCCGCTCCGGGTCCGCGGCCAGCGACGCCACCGCCCGGCCGACGAACACCGGCGACTCCGAGATGCCGAAGTGCGGCTCCTTCGCCAGCGCGTCCCGCCAGGTCTCCTCGGTCACCCCGAAGTGGTCCAGCATCGCCTCCGACCGCAGCCACCCCGGCGTCATCGCCACCGCCGTCACGCCGTGCGGCGCCAGGTCGTGCGCCTCCGCCTTGACGATGCTGTGCGAAGCCGCCTTCGCCACGTAGAACCCGATCGACGTGCCCTCGCGGTAGCGCGAGTTGTACTCCTCGGTGCCGTCCGTCATCTCGACGACCAGCCCGCCGCGCTCGCGGATCACCAGCGGCAGCAGGAAGTGGCTGGTGATGATGTGCGCGTCGACGCCCAGCCGGACCGATCGCAGCGCGTGGTCCAGCGGCAGCTCCCACACCGCCTGGCCCCAGCCGATGTACTCGTCGCCGCCCCAGATGCCGTCGACCAGGATGTCCAGCCGCCCCTGCTCCCGGTCGACCCGCTCGGCCAGCGCCCGCACCTGGTCCGGGTCGAGGTGGTCGACCCGGATCGCCGCGCCCGTGCCGCCCGCCTCGGTGATCCGCTCCAGCGTGCCCTCGATCGTCTCCGGCCGGTTCACCTCGGACCGCTGCGCCCCGGAGGTCCGCCCGGTGACGTACACGAACGCTCCCCGGCGCCCCAGCTCGACCGCGATCGCCCGGCTCGCCCCGCGCGTACCGCCCGCGACCAGGGCGACCTTCCCACTCAGTTCGTTGCTCATGCGTCCACCGTCGCGGTGAACCCTGTCAGTTCCCGTCATGGTTGCCGTCACCCGCGGGTAAGGGGCTGGTCATGACGATCTGGTGAGCTGGGTGACATGGACGCCCGTCTGCTGGTCTCGCTGTCCGGCATCGGTCCGCGGACGCTGCACCGCTGCGCCGAACTCGCGGCCGAGCTGGACCGCCGAAACGTCCCCCTGTCCCTCCTCTTCGCGCCGCGCGCCGAAGGGTCGCCGGCCGTCGCCACCTGGGTGCGGGACCGCACCCGCCGCGGCGACGGTCTCCTGCTGCACGGCTACGACCACCGCGTCCCGCCCAGCCACCGCGCGGTGAGCCTGCACCGCAAGGCCGAGTTCGCCGGCCTGCCCGCGCACGAGGCGCGGCTGCGGATGATCGCCGCCAAGGCCGCGCTGGAGAAGCTCGGCCTGGCGGCGGACGGGTTCGCGCCGCCGCGGTGGCTCGCCTCCCCGGGCACGCTGGCCGCGGCCGGGGAGCACTTCGCGCTGTGCGCCGACCTCGCCGCGGTGCACGACCTGCGCACCCGCACCGTCCACCGGTCGCGGGTGCAGTCCTTCGCCGCGCACCACCACCGCACCGAGACGGTGCGGGCGTTCGCCCTGGTGCTCGCGTCGGCGCGGGCCGCACGACGTGGTGGTCTCGTGCGCCTCGGGATCGACGCGGTCGACCTGGCCCGGCCCGGCCTCCGGCAGGCCTTCCTCGACGCGGTCGACGTGGCGCTGGAGAACCGGGCCTTCGGCACCACCTACGGGAGCTTGACGTCCTCGCCGCGCGTCGGCACCCGCACCTCGGTGCCCTCCGGCGCCAGGTTGGTGAACAGTCCGTAGTGCATGGCCGGGTTCGCGAGCACCGCCTCGTGGATCGGCACGGCGACCCGCGGCGCGACGGCCCGCAGGTAGTCCACCGCCTCCCCGGCCTTGAGCCACGGCGCGCCGGTGGGCAGGCCGAGCACCTCGATCCGCTGCTCGGGCACGAAGAACGAGTCGCCGGGGTGGTAGAAGGCGCCGTGGTCGACGACGTAGCCGACGTTCGGGATGACCGGGATGTCGGAGTGGATCACGGCGTGCTGCCCGCCGACGACGTTGACCGCCGCGCCACCCGCCTCGAACGCGTCGCCGGGGTGGACGACCTCGTGGTCGAGGCCGAGCTTCTGCACGGTTTCCGCCGAGCCGGGGTCGACGACCAGCTTCGCGCCCGGGTTGGCCTCGAGGAGTTTGGGCAGCTTCTCGCTGTCGATGTGGTCGTAGTGCTGGTGGGTGATCAGGATCGCGTCCAGCTCGCGCTCACCCTCGAAACCCGCCGAGAACGCGCCGGGGTCGAGCAGGATCCGCGCGTTGTCCGTCTCCAGCAGGACACAGGCGTGTCCGAAATGGACGATTCGCATGTATGTGCTCCTCCGCATGAATGGCAGCCCCAAGCCTAGGCCCGCCGGATTCGCGTCGCCACGATCGCGCAGGGTGACGGCGAGACGGCGAACCACTCTCGGGGTAGTGAGCTCGGCCACCACGTGTGCCATGCTGGCGTTACTGAACAGTAGTTAGGAGGCCAACGATGACCGCCGTGGAGCCGAAGCCGGCCGTCCAGGACACGTTCGACTCGCTGAACCCGGCCACCGACGAGGTCGTCGGGACCCACCCGGTGCACACCGCGGAGGACGTCCGGGCCGCCGTCGCCGCCGCGCGGGCCGCCGCCGGCTGGTGGGCGGGCCTCGGCTTCCAGGGCCGCGCCGAGCGCCTGCACCGCTGGAACGGGATCATCACCCACCGCCTCGCCGAGCTGTGCGACGTCGTCAGCGCGGAGACCGGCAAACCCGCCGGCGACGCGCAACTGGAGGCCGTGCTCGCGATCGAGCACATCCACTGGGCCGCCCGCCACGCGCGCAAGGTGCTCGGCCGCAAGCGCCGCCCGGCCGGCCTGCTGCTGTCCAACCACACCGCGAGCGTCGAGTACCAGCCGCTGGGCGTGGTCGGCGTGATCGGGCCGTGGAACTACCCCGTCTACACGCCGCTGGGCTCGATCACCTACGCCCTCGCGGCGGGCAACGCCGTGGTGTTCAAGCCGAGCGAGTACACCCCGGGCGTGGGGAAGTGGCTGGTCGACACGTTCGCCGAGGTGGTGCCCGAATTCCCGGTGCTGCAGCTGGTCACCGGTTTCGGCGCGACCGGCGCGGCGCTGGTGGGCGCCGGCGTGGACAAGATCGCGTTCACCGGTTCGACCGCGACCGGCAAGAAGATCATGGCCGCGGCCGCCGAGACCCTGACGCCGGTGGTCATCGAGGCCGGCGGCAAGGACCCGCTGATCGTCGACTCCGACGCCGACCTGGACGCGGCCGCCGACGCCGCCGTGTGGGGCGCGTTCTCCAACTCCGGGCAGACCTGCATCGGAGTGGAGCGGGTGTACGTGCACGAACGGGTATACGACGAGTTCGTGGACAAGGTGGTCGCGCTGACCCGCCGCGTCAAGCCGGGCGAGCAGTACGGCCCGATGACGATGCCGTCGCAGCTGGACGTGGTGCGCAGGCACATCGCCGACGCGCTGGCCCGTGGCGGGCGGGCGCTGACCGGCGGCGCGGACGCGGTCGGCGACCGGTTCGTCGAGCCGACCGTGCTGGTCGACGTGCCGGAGGACTCCGCGGCGGTCCGGGAGGAGACGTTCGGCCCGACCATGACGATCGCCAAGGTGCGCGACATGGACGAGGCGGTCGAGAAGGCCAACGCCACGGTCTACGGGCTGGGCTCGACGGTGTTCTCGCGGCGCAACGCCGCACGACTGGCCCAGCGGCTCAAGGCCGGGATGATCTCGATCAACGCGCCGTTCTCGTTCGCCGGGACGGCGTCGCTGCCGTTCGGCGGGGTCGGCGACTCGGGCTTCGGGCGCATCCACGGCCCGGAGGGGCTGCGCGAGTTCGCCCGCTCGAAGGCGGTCGCCCGGCAGCGGTTCGCGGTGCCGATCAAGCTGACGACGTTCGCCCGCACCGAAAAGACGGACAAGCTGGTGAGCAAGCTCGTGACCGGGTTGTACGGCCGCAAGCGCTGACCGGAAACCGCGGGTATTTGTCGCCGGACTGTGTGAACTTTTCGCCAACGGGTAACCATCCGTATGCGAAAGATCATCGGTATCGCGGCCGGAGCGGCGCTCCTGGGCACGATCGGGATCGCCGCTCCCGCCGCGCAAGCAGCGGAAACCCCGTGCAGCGCGAAGGCGAAGGCCTGTCTGCAGCTGCACACGAACCAGGCCTGGCTGACGGACAACGGTCAGGTGACCCGCGGGCCGGTTCCGGTCACCGTGGGCAAACCCGGCTACGAGACGCCGGTGGGCACGTTCAAGGTCCAGTACCGCGACATCGACCACTACAGCAAGGCCTACGACGCCCCGATGCCGTACTCGGTGTTCTTCACGACCACCGGGGTGGCGTTCCACGAGGGCAGCCTGCGGGAGCAGTCGCACGGGTGCGTGCACCTGTCGCACGCCGATGCGAAGGCCTTCTACCAGACCCTGCGCACGGGTGACGTGGTCGAGGTCGTGAACTGAGTCCGGTATTTCGGACGAGGCGGGGTATCGTGCGAGCATGCCCCGTCTCGTACCGGCCGTGCTCCGGGCCGCGGACATCCTGGAACTGTTCCTCGACGAGCAGGTCCGGCTGTCGGCGACCGAGATCGTCGAGCGCCTGGACCTGCCCCGCTCCACCACGCACGAGCTGCTGACCACCCTCGTCGCCCGGAAGTACCTGGACCGCCAGGCGGGCGAGGAGACGATGTACCGCCTCGGGCCGAAGGTGCTCGAACTGGGGGCGCGCTACCAGCAGCGGCTGGAGTTCGGCGTCGAGGCGGAGGCGGTGGCGCGGCGGGTGGCGGCGCAGTGCGACGAGACCGTGCACGTCGCCGTGCTGGACGGGCTCGAGGTCGTGTACGTGTCCAAAATAGACTCCACGCACTCGGTGCGGCTGATTTCCGCGGTCGGCCGCCGCCTGCCCGCGAACTGCACGGCGGTGGGCAAGGTCCTGCTCGCCGGGCTGTCCCGGGAGGAGGTCGCCCGCCGCCTCAAGGGGCACCGGCTGCCCGCGCTCACCGAGCACAGCATCACGTCCCGCTCGGAGCTGCTCGCCCAGCTGGACGCGGTCCGGGTGATGGGTGTCGCGCACGAGCGCAGCGAGTCCAATCCGGACGCCGGCTGCGTGGCGGCCCCGGTGGTGGACTCGCGCGGGGAGTGGGTGGCGGCGATGAGCATCTCGATCCCCACCTCGCGCCACGACGACCAGGCGTGGCGCCGCTGGGAGAAGCTGGTGCGGGAGGGCGCCGCCGAGCTGTCCCACCGCCTCGGCGGCCGCCCTCCGGAGCTGTAAGGCCAGATCATCCGGCAAGTGCGGGCACGCCGCCGGACCAGGCACGCGGGCCGCCACCGCCGAGACGCATTCGCGCCTCGGTGACCACCGGCCCCCGCAGCTCGTGCGGCACGTCCGGGAACACCACCGGCGCGGGACCCGGGTCCCGCCGCCGAGTGGTATCAGCGCCTCGACGGCGTGGCCCCGTAGCTGTTGCCCAGCAGCTAAAACCCCAGCAGCTCCTCCGGCACGTCCTGGAACGCGACCGGGCGCAGGAACCGCTCCACCGCCGCCGCGCCGACCGACGTGTGCAGCGGCGCGGTGGTCGCCGGGTACGGGCCGCCGTGGTGCATCGCGTGCGTCACCGCCACCCCGGTGGGCCAGCCGTTCCACACCACGCGCCCGACGTGCTCCGCCAGCTCGTCGACCAGCTCGGCCGCGACCGGGTCGGCGGCCTCGGCCTGCACGGTTCCGGTGAGCTGTCCGTCGAGGCTCCGGACGACGTCCAGCATTTCGGATTCCGAGGAGTACTCCACCACCAGCGAAGCCGGGCCGAAGCACTCGGTCCGCAACGCCTCGCCGTACTTCAGCACGGCTGCCGCGGTCGTGGCGAGCAGCGTGGGCGCGTCACCGCCGTCGACCAGCGTGCGCACCTCCTCGTGCCCCACGAGCTTGCCCAGCGTGGCGGCGTACCCGCCGGCGATCCTGTCGTTGAGCAGCGGCGCGGCGGTCACCTGACGCACCCGCTCGGCGGCCAGCTCACCCAGCCCGGACCCGGCCGGGACCACGAACAGGCCGGGCTTCGTGCACAGCTGACCGGCGGCCATGGTGAACGAGTCCACGTACGCGGCCGCGATCTCCGCGCCCCGCGCCCGCGCGGCCGCCTCGGTCACGAACACCGGGTTCACGCTGCCCAGCTCGCCGTAGAACGGGATCGGCTCGGGCCGCGAGACCGCCAGGTCGTAGAGCGCCCGTCCGGCCGTGGGCGAACCGGTGAAGGCCGCGGCCCGGATGCGCGGATCGGTCAGCGCGGCCCGGCCGTCCTCCTCGCTGTGGATCACCGCGAACACGCCCTCCGGCAACGCGGCCCGCAGCATCTCCGCGGTCGCGGCGGACAGCCGCGGATGACCGGGGTGCGCCTTCAGCACGACCGGGCAGCCGGCCGCGAGCGCCGACGCGGTGTCCCCGCCCGCGACCGAGAACGCGAACGGGAAGTTGGAGGCCGCGAACACCAGCACCGGGCCGATCGGACGACGGGCCAGCACCAGCTTCGGCCGGGGCGCGGGCAACCACCGCGGGTCCGCCTCGTCGACCACCGCGCGCGGCCGGACCTCCTTGGCGAGGAACCGGAGCTGGAAGGTGGTGCGGGCGACCTCGCCACGCAGCCGGGCCTCCGCGATGTGCGTCTCCTCGTGCGCGATCGGCACGAGCTCGTCCGCGGCGGCGTCGATCTCGTCCGCGATCTTCTCCAGCGCGGCGGCGCGGTCGGCGCGGGCCCAGGACCGGGCCGCGCGGGCGGCGGCGTCGAGCGTTTCGTCCAGGGTCATCGGGTCAGCTCCTCGATGCTCAGCGGGCCGGGCACGGCCAGGTCGGCGGCGGGCAGTGTCGAACCCACGGCGTCGGGCGCGTGCCGGTGCAGCAGTTCCAGGCCGATCTCCGCACGACGGACCCGCTCGCGCACCAGCGCGATCGCGGTCGGCGTCAGGTGCGTGCCGCTGGGGTAGATGTTCGGCGCGTTGCGCAGCCCGAACTTGAGGTAGACCGGCGCGGCGACCCGCACGATCTCGGCGATCTCGAAGTGCCGGACGAACCCGCCGAGGTCGTCGGGCGCCTCGATGTAGACGTCCAGCGGCAGGTCCACGGCGGCCCGGATCGCGGCGAGCTGGGCCAGGCTCAGGTCGGTCGGCACGTTGTACGTGGTGGCCCCGGCCTGCTCGGCGAGCCGGATCGACGCCGGGTTCGCCAGGCCCATCTGCACGCTGACCTTGAACCGCATGTCGACCGGCAGCTCACCGGCCGCGCGCATCCGGTCGGCGACCGTCAGCACGCCCAGGTCGGTCACCAGCACGCTGCGGATCCCGGCCTCGGCGGAGCGGCGGATGTCCTCCAGCACGTGGACCAGCTGCTCGGTGCCGCGCGCCTGCGGGGCGAACGGTCCGCCACCGGAGGCGACGGCCGCCGCGCCGGTGTCCCACGCCGCCACCGGGCGCGCGAACAGGCTCACCTCGACCTCGCGCGCCCGCGCGAACCCGGCCATCGCGGCCAGCTCGGCCTGCGTGAGGAGCATGCCGCCGCTGCCCTGCGACACGCGGTGCACCACGACGCCACGCGCGTCGGCCTCGGCGTAGACGGCCTCCAGCGCCTCCGGGCCCTCGACGCTCGGGATCTCGACCCGGTACTGGGCGCCGTCCGGGAAGCGCTTCGGGCTCGTCGGCAGCTCACCCGGGTCGCCGGGCGGCAGGCCGAGGGTGCGCAGGAAGTCGCGGGTTCTGTCCACGGTTCACCACCGTTGTTCGAAATTTCGGATGCGGTACGTAATCCCAGACGACGTTAGGCTCCGCCCGCCCCGCGGTCAAGACGGTTGACACCACCCGGAGGCCAACCTTAGGTTCGACGAGCCGAACGTCATCCGAGATATCGGACGAGCAGACAACGGAGTCACCGTGTCCCCAGCCACGCTGCGCACCACCCCGGACAGAACCGCCCTGCGCAAGATCACCCTGCGCCTGCTGCCCTTCCTCGGGCTGCTGTACGTGATCGCCTACATCGACCGGTCGAACGTCGGGTTCGCGAAGCTGACCCTGCAGTCCGAACTCGGTCTGTCGGCGACCGTCTACACGCTCGGCCAGGTGTTCTTCTTCGTCGCCTACGCGCTGCTGGAGGTGCCGAGCAACCTCGCACTGCACCGCTACGGCGCGAACCGCTGGATCGCGCGGATCATGCTCACCTGGGGCCTGGTCACCGTCGCGACCGCGCTGGTGACCACGACCTGGCAGTTCTACCTGGCGCGGTTCGCGCTCGGCGCGGCCGAGGCCGGGTTCTTCCCCGGGGTCATCTACTACCTGACCCGCTGGTTCCCGGAGAGCCACCGCAGCAAGGCCATCGGGCTGTTCATGCTGGCCGGGCCGGTGTCGTTCATCATCGGCAACCCGGCGATGGGCGCGCTCAACGACCTGCACGGCGTCCTCGGCCTGGAGGGCTGGCAGTGGATCTTCGTCGCGACCGGCATCCCGGCCGTGCTGCTGGCGCCGATCGTGCTGTGGGTGCTGCCGAAGTCGCCCGAAACCGCCAGGTGGCTGAGCAATGACGAGCGCACCTGGCTGACCGGCGAGCTGCGCCGCGAGGCCGAGGCCGCCGGCGCCCAGCCGCACAGCCCGTGGGCCGTGCTCAAGGACTCGCGCGTGCTGGCGATGGCGTTGTTCTTCCTGTGCTTCCCGCTGGCGACCTACGGCCTGGCGTTCTGGCTGCCGACGATCGTGAAGGGCTTCGGCGGCCTGTCCGGGTTCGGCGTCGGCGCGGTGTCGGCCATCCCGTACGTGTGCGTCGCGATCGGACTCCTCGTGGTGCCGCGGCTGGCGAACCGGCGCGAAGCGCCCTTCGGCTGGCTCGCGCTGATGCTCGGCTTCTCGATCGCCGGGTTCCTCGTGGCGGCGACCGCGAGCGCGCCGTGGTTGCAGATGGTCGGCCTGTGCGTGGCGTCGATCGGCGGCTACGCGGCCCAGCCGGTGATGTGGGGCCTGGTGCCGAAGTTCCTCGCCGGCGCGACCGCGGCCGCCGGGATCGCCGCGATCAACGGCATCGGCAACCTCGGCGGCGGCTTCGGCCCGATGGGCATCGCGGCGATCGTGGACGCCACCGGCTCGGCCGCGACCGGGCTGTACTTCCTGATCGGGGTGTCCGTGCTCGGCCTGTTCGGCACGTACGGGCTGCGCCGGGTGCTGCGCCGCCGCACGACGGCCGCACAGTCACCGGCACCGGTCACGCACTAGGTGTACCTGGCCAGGGCGTTGGTGGCGGCTGCCTGGTGTTGACACGGGGAGAGCCTCCGGTTGGGGTGTGGCTTGTCCAGGCCCACACCAGGCCGGAGGCTCTCGTGTCACACCGTGATGCCCGCACGCCCGGACTAGCTGGGACTGGCGTTCCGGCCGGACGGTGTCGCGGGTGCCGGCTCGCCACCAGGTGCCGCCGCTGTCGGCGCTGGACCCCTTGACCGGGCAGGTGGCCGGACGAACGCGATCGGCCCCGCGAGCTGGTGCACACGGACGCCAAGAAGAACGGCCGGATCCCCGAGACGGCGGCTGACGGGCCCACTGCCGCGCCCAGCAGGAAGCCCCTGGCAAAACGGCAAAGTCGAACGCTACAACCGCACGCTGCGGGCCGAGCGGGGCCTACCGGCAGATCTTCACCAGCAACACCGAACGAGCGACCACGCTCGCGCCCGGCTCAAGCACTTCAACGCTCAACGCCGCCGCCACCCACTCGGCGGCCACCCACCCATCAGCCGACTGCCACCGACCCAACGGCCAAGTGCACCTAGAAGGAGAAGCAGCCGAGCGCGGCGTTGCCGTTGCGGGCGGCCGTGGCGAAGAAGGTGCGCAGGGTGTCGTAGTTCTCGCGGAGGTACTCCAGCTCGTCCTCCGCGTGACTGTCCCAGATCCCGGGGTAGACGTTGCGCGCCATCATGTCGGCGGGGTCGTAGTGCGCGGCGAGCTTCTCGAACGGCGCCGCGTCGAGGGCGTCGGCGATGCTGCGGACCAGGTCGGCGTCGAAGCCGGTGTACTCCTCGCCGTCGTAGTCGATGGGCTCACCGTCCATCCGCAGGTCGACGTCCACACCGGCGCGGTCGAGGAGGTACTGGAGGCCGTCCCACGCCTTCTCCACGAAGCCGTTGAGGGCGTCGTCCTCGCTGGCGATCTCGTCGTACAGCTCTTCGGCCTTCTCGCCGTCGTTCAGAACGCCGTCCAGCTGCTGCGGCGTGACCTCGACGTACCCCAGTGTCATACCCATGGGTGAAACGGTATCCAGGTCACACCCGCCACCACCCTCGGCGGGGTGCCGCCACATCACAGCTAGACTCGGGGAGTACCGCCGACCTGCGATTACTGGAGCGACCCGCCGTGGCCCGTGTGGTGGTTGACGTCATGCCCAAGCCCGAGATCCTCGACCCGCAAGGTCAAGCCGTCGCCGGGGCGCTGCCGCGGCTGGGCTTCACCGGGGTCACCTCGGTGCGCCAGGGCAAGCACTTCGAGCTGGAGGTCGACGACTCGGTCGACGACGAGACGCTCGCCAAGATCGCCGAGGGCTTCCTCGCCAACCCGGTGATCGAGGAGTGGACCGTGCGGAGGCTCCCGTGAAGATCGGTGTCATCACCTTCCCCGGCACGCTGGACGACGTGGACGCGATCCGCGCCGCCCGCTACGCCGACGCCGAGGCCGTCAGCCTGTGGCACGGCGACGAGGACCTGCGCGGCGTCGACGCGGTGATCGTCCCCGGCGGCTTCTCCTACGGCGACTACCTGCGCTGCGGCGCGATCGCCCGGTTCGCCCCGGTGATGTCGTCGGTCGTCGACGCGGCCAAGGGCGGCATGCCGGTGCTGGGCATCTGCAACGGCTTCCAGATCCTGTGCGAGGCCGGGCTGCTGCCGGGCGCGCTGGTGCGGAACGAGAAGCTGCACTTCGTGTGCCGCGACCAGTGGCTGCGCGTGGAGAACAACACGACGGTGTGGACCACCCGGTACGAGGCGGGCGCCGAGGTGCTGGTCCCGCTCAAGTCCGGCGAGGGCGGCTACGTCGCCGACCAGTCCACTTTGGACGAGCTGGAGGGCGAGGGCCGCGTGGTGTTCCGCTACGCCGGCGAGAACCCCAACGGCTCGCGCAACGACATCGCGGGCATCTGCAGCGCCAACGGCCGCGTGGTCGGCCTGATGCCGCACCCCGAGCACGCGATCGACGCGCTGACCGGCCCGAGCGACGACGGGCTGGGCATGTTCCTCAGCCTCGTCGACAGCCTGGTCAAGGCCTGATTTCCCGGAGGCATCCGCCTCCGGGAAACCTCAGCCCACATGCGCGGCGGTGACCAGCCGCGAGTAGGGGCCGTCCGCCGCGAGCAGTTCGGCGTGCGTGCCCAGCTCGGTGATCCGCCCGGCCTCCAGCACCGCGACCCGGTCGGCGGCCGCCGCGGTGTGCAGGCGATGCGCGATCGCGATCACCGTCCGGCCTTCCAGCACCCCGCTCAACGAGCGCTCCAGGTGGCGCGCCGACGAGGTGTCCAGCAGCGAGGTCGCCTCGTCGAGCACCACCGTGTGCGGGTCGGCCAGCACGACACGCGCCAGCGCGAGCTGCTGCGCCACCGCCGCCGGCACGGCCAGCGCACCCGAGCCGAGCTTCGTCGCCAAGCCGTCCGGCAGCCCGTCGAACCAGTCCCGCAGCCCGACGGCGGTCAGCGCCCGCACCAGCTCGTCGTCGGTCCAGGACCCCGCCGGCAGCGTCAGGTTCTCCCGCAGCGTCCCGGAGAACACGTGGTGCTCCTGGGTCAGCAGCAGCACCTCGCCGCGCAGCACGTCCTCGGCCAGCTCGGACACCTCGGCGCCACCGATCGTCACCGAACCCGAACCGGGCGCGGCGACCCCGGCCAGCAGACGGCCCAGCGTCGACTTGCCCGCACCGGACGGGCCGACGATCGCCAGCCGCTGCCCCGGCGGCACCCGCAGGTCGATGCCGTGCAGCACCTCCCGGCCGGTCGAGTAGCCGTAGTGCACGTCGCGCACCACGATCTCCTGGCCCGCCGGCTCCGGCCCACCGGCCCGCTCCGCGTCACCGCGCACTCCCAGCACCCGGCGCAGCGCGGTGCCGGAGACCTGCAGGTCCTCGACCCACCACATCGCCTCTTCGAGCGGCCCGGCCAGCGCCTGGACGTAGACCACCATCGTGGTGATCGTGCCCAGCCCGACCAGCCCCTCGCCGTAGGCCCAGCCGCCGAGCAACAGCATCGCCGCGACCGGCGCGACCTGCGCGATCTGCAGCCACGGGATCCAGCCGACCGTCACGCCGCGCAGCCGCTGCTCGCCCCGGATCGCCGCGCCCAGCGTGCGGTGCCCCAGCGCGATGCGCCGCCCGGTCAGCCCGAGCGCCTCCGCCGTGCGGGCGCCCTCGGTCGTCTCGTGCAGGCTCGACTGCACCTCCGACCACTTGTCGAGCATCTCCTCGACGATCCGCGGCGCACGGCGGACGTACCAGCGCAGGGTGAGGGCCACGATCGGCACCGCGACCAGCAGCCCGAGCGACAGCAGCGGCGAGGTGATGATCATCGCCGCCAGGGTCAGCACGATCGTGATCAGCGCGATCGAGATCTCCGGGATCGCGTTGCGGACCGAGAAGTCGATCCGGTCGGCGTCCGTGGTCGCGCGGCTGATCAGGTCACCGGTGCCGGCCGCCTCGACCGTGCCCAGCGGCAGCCGCAGCGCGCGCTCGACGAAGCCCTCCCGCGTCTCGGCCAGCACCCGCTCGCCGAGCATCCCGGCGCGGAACCTCGCGAACCGCTTGAGCACCGCCTGCACCACCAGGATCACCACGAACGCCAGCGCGAGCAGGTCGATCCGGCCGTCCCCGGCCACCTCGAGGTCCACCAGGTGCCCGAGGATCTGCGGCCCGGCCAGCCCGGCGATCGCGGCCAGGCCGAACAGCCCGATCACGACGCCGAACTCACGCCGGTTGGTGCGCAGCAGGTCCCGCGCCCAGCGCCGGGCCTCGGCGCCGGTCGCGAGCACTAGCTTGAAGCGCATGTGGTCACCTCGTCCGCCACCGCTTTCCACAGTGGACTTTCCGTGAACACGACGGTCGTGCGGCCGCGGCGCAGCTCGCTGACCCGCTCGGTGATGCGGGCCTCGGTGTGCGCGTCGACGGCCGAGGTCGGTTCGTCGAGCAGCAGGGTGTCGGCGTCCAGGGCCAGCGCGCGGGCCAGGTTCAGCCGCTGCCGCTGACCGCCGGAAACCTCCCGGCCCCGCTCGCCGATCAGCTCGTCCAGCCCGTTCGGCAGGCCTTCGACGATGTCCTCGGCGTCGGCGGCTCGCAACGCCTCCGCCGCCCGCTCGGCCGGGACCAGCTGGTCACGCAGCACACCGGAGAACCACAGGTCCTGGTTGTGCGCGTAGACCACCCGGGACCGCAGCTCCGCCAGCGCCACGTGGTCGGCGGGCACGCCGGACACGAGCACCCGCTCGCCGGGATCGGGGTCGGCGAACCGGGCCAGCCGCGCGGCCAGCGCCTCCGCCTCGGGCCCGGCGTCCACGACGGTCAGCTTCCCGGCCACCGCGGTGAACCCGGACGTGGTGTCGTGCAGCTCCAGCGGCCCGTCCGGCAGCGCGACCGGCGCGTCCGGCTCGGACAGCAGCGGCCGCAGGCTCAGCACCCCGCACACCTTCTTCGCCGACACCAGCGCCGAGGAGAACGCGGCGGTGAACTCGGTCGCCGTGCTCACCGGCACCACCAGGAACACCGACGACGAGTAGAACGCCACCAGCTCGCCCACGCTGATCGTGCCCGCCGCGACGAACCGCGCGCCCAGCCAGGTGATCGCCACCGTGACCAGGCCGGGCAGCAGCACCTCGGCCCCGACCAGCCACGACTCGCTGCGCGCCACCTCGACCCCGGCCCGCCGGACGCGCTGGCTGGCGTCGCGGAACCGGCCGAGGAACTGCTGCTCGCCACCGACACCGCGGAGGATCCGCAGGCCGGACACGATGTCCGCGGCCAGCGCGTTCACGCTCGACAGCTCCTCGCGCTGCGCGCCCTTGCGGCGCTGCAGCGGCGCGACCAGCTTGCCCATGCTCAGCGTCGCGAGCGGGACCCCGACCAGCGCGATCGTGCCCAGCACCGGCGACATGCCGATCAGCACCAGGCTGACGGTGAGGAAGGCCACCACCGAGCCGAACAGCCGCCCGGTCACCTCGAACACGTTGCCGATGTGGTTGATGTCCGAGGACGACACCGCCATCACGTCACCGGTCCCGGCCTGCGGCCGCAGCGACGCGCCGAGCCGGGCCGTGTGCTCGACGACCGCCCGCTGCGTCGCGGCCGCGCCGTGGATCCACATGGTGTGGGCGGCGAAGATCAACGCGCCGCCGCACACCGCCTGCGCCACGCCGAGCAGCAGGACCAGCCCGACACCGCCGAGCAGTGGCTCGCCCGCGCGGATGTCCTCGACCACCGTGCCGATCACCAGCGGCAGCAGCGCCCCCGGCAGCAGCCAGAGGGCACCGAGGACGCACGCGGACAGCGCGAGCCACGGCCGCGCCCGCAGGAGCGCGCCCAGGAATCGCAGCGGCGTGAGCCGGGAGGGAAGGCGCATGACACCTGACGGTAGGTGCCCCAGCTCACCTCACGCGACCGATTTTCTGCCGGTCAGAGGGCTGCAAGTACCCTGGAGGCCGTGACCGACACCCTGGCCATCGACACGACCGAGCGGGCCGCGGAGACGCCGGACCTCCCGCAGCCCTACCGCGAGCTCGGGCTCGCCGACGACGAGTACGCGCGCATCCGCGAGATCCTGGGCAGGCGGCCGACGGACGCCGAACTGGCCATGTACTCGGTGATGTGGAGCGAACACTGCTCGTACAAGTCGTCGAAGAAGCACCTGCGCTACTTCGGCGAGACCACCACCGAGGAGATGCGCTCGAAGATGCTCGCCGGGATCGGCGAGAACGCCGGTGTCGTCGACATCGGCGACGGCTGGGCGGTCACCTTCAAGGTCGAAAGCCACAACCATCCGTCCTATGTGGAGCCCTACCAGGGCGCCGCGACGGGTGTCGGCGGGATCGTGCGCGACATCCTCGCGATGGGCGCGCGGCCGCTCGCGGTGGCCGACTCGCTGCGCTTCGGCCCGGCCGACGCGCCGGACACCCGCCGCGTGCTGCCGGGCGTGGTGGCCGGCGTCGCCGGGTACGGCAACTGCCTGGGCCTGCCCAACATCGGCGGCGAGGTCGCCTTCGACGCCAGCTACGCGGGCAACCCGCTGGTCAACGCGCTGTGCGTGGGCGCGATGCGCACCGAGGACCTGCACCTGGCGTTCGCGTCGGGCACCGGCAACAAGATCATCCTGTTCGGCGCGCGGACCGGTCTGGACGGCATCGGCGGGGTGTCGGTGCTGGCCAGCGACACGTTCTCCGGTGACGAGAACTCCGGTGGCCGCAAGAAGCTGCCGAGCGTCCAGGTCGGCGATCCGTTCACCGAGAAGGTGCTCATCGAGTGCTGCCTGGAGCTGTTCGCGCAGAAGCTCGTCGTCGGCATCCAGGACCTCGGCGGCGCCGGGCTGTCCTGCGCGACGTCGGAGCTGGCCGCGGCCGGTGACGGCGGGATGCACGTCGAGCTGGACAAGGTGCCGCTGCGCGCCGAGGGCATGACCCCGGCCGAGATCCTCTCCAGCGAGTCGCAGGAGCGGATGTGCGCGGTCGTCGAACCGTCCAAGGTGGACGCGTTTCTCGCGGTGTGCGCGAAGTGGGACGTCATCGCCACGGTCATCGGCGAGGTCACCGACGGTGACCGCCTGGTGGTCACCTGGCACGGCGAGACCGTGGTCGACGTGCCGCCGCGCACCGTGGCGCACCAGGGCCCGGTGTACGACCGGCCGGTCGCCCGTCCGTCCACTCAGGACGCGCTGCAGGCGGACACGCCCGACGGCCTGCGTCGTCCGTCCACTCCGGACGAGCTGCGGGAGACGCTGCTGGCGGTGGTGTCCTCGCCCAACCAGGCGTCCAAGGAGTGGGTGACCGACCAGTACGACCGGTACGTGCGCGGCAACACCGTGCTGTCGCAGCCGTCGGACGGCGGCATGATCCGGATCGACGAGGAGACCGGCCGCGGCGTCGCGGTGTCGACCGACTGCAACAGCCGGTTCGTGTACCTCGACCCGTACGCGGGCGCGCAGATCGCGCTGGCCGAGGCGTACCGGAACGTGGCGACCACCGGCGCCACCCCGCTGGCCGTGACGGACTGCCTGAACTTCGGCGCGCCCACTGACCCGGGCGTGATGTGGCAGTTCGAGCAGGCCGTGCACGGGATCGCCGACGGCTGCGCGCAGCTGGGCATCCCGGTGACCGGCGGCAACGTGAGCTTCTACAACCAGACCGGCGAGACGGCCATCCTGCCCACCCCGGTGGTCGGCGTGCTCGGCGTGATCGACGACGTGCGGCGGCGCATCCCGACCGGGATCGGCGCCGAGGCGGGCGAGACGCTGCTGCTGCTCGGCGAGACCCACGACGAGTTCGGCGGTTCGGCGTGGGCGCACGTGATCCACGGGCACCTGGGCGGGCTGCCGCCGAAGGTGGACCTGGAGCGCGAGCGGCTGCTGGCGGAGATCCTGGTCGCCGGTTCCCGGGACGGCATGATCTCGGCCGCGCACGACCTGTCGGACGGCGGCCTGGCGCAGGCGCTGGTGGAGATGGTGCTGATCGGCCAGTGCGGCGCGCGGGCCCTGCTCGACGAGGACGCCGACCCGTTCGTGCAGCTGTTCTCGGAGTCCACCGGGCGGGTGCTGGTGGCGGTGCCGCGGACCGAGGAGCTGCGGTTCACGGAGATGTGCACCGCCCGCGGGCTGCCGTGGCGCAAGGCCGGCGTGGTGGACCCCGAGGCGGGCGGCCTGGAGATCCAGGGCGTGGCGACCTTCGGTTTCGAGGAACTGCGCGACGCGTTCGAAGGCACGCTGCCGAAGCTGTTCGACTGACGGTTCAGCCGCCGACCCGGATCCGGGCGCGTCCACCGGCGAGCGGTTCGAGCGACCAGGCCGCGGGAAGCCGCACTTCCCGCGCCTGGTCGACCTCGGTGTTGTAGAGCGACACGGCCTCGGCCGCCAGCCGGAGGTCGACGTGGTCGGCGAACCGGGCCCGGCGGAGGTCCACCGCGGCGGCCCTCGTGTCGCGGAACGAGACCGGCCCGTCGAACGATCCGTCCGCGATGCTCACCTCGGCCTCGAAGGTGGCGCCGTCGAAGTCCACCTCGTGCCGCGCGTGCACGCCCTCGAGCTTGACCTTCTGGTGGAACACCGCACCGGCGACGGTGATCGGTCCCCGCGAGTCGAGCGCGGTCAGGTAGACGCGACCGTGGAACTCGGCGTCGGCGAAGCTCGTGCGGTGCAGGAGCTGCGCCTGCTGCAGGTAGAGCCGGCCGACGGCTCGGCCCTTGAGGTGGAACCGGTCCAGCCGGGCGCCGGCCAGATCGAGGTCGTACACGACGGCCTCCGGTCCCCGCGGCGGCAGCAGTTCCTGGATCTGCCGCTGCGCCGCGAGACGCACCTGCTGCTCGCGGCGGGCCTCGGCCTCGTCGGTGTCGTCGCCGTAGCCGGGGTGCGGGAAGGGGCGCCGGAGGTAGGAGCAGAGCACGTCGAGGACCGTCTGGGTGTACTCGGGGTTGCTGCGCGCCAGGCCGGCGAGCGCGTGCAGCGCGCCGACCCGGACCTGGTCGGCCTCGTGGCCCAGGAGTTCCACCGATTTCGCGAAGCGTTCGTCGGTGACGCGTTCGCGGTCGCGTTCGGCGCGGAGCAGCTCCAGCTCGTGCCGCTCCCGTTCGGTCCGCTGCCGGTTCTCCTCCACGCGGCGGCGCCGGTCGTTGAGCCACAGCGCGTACAGCGCGATCACCGCGCCGCTGGCCAGACCGCCGGTGCGCAGCGCGTCCGCCCGGCTGGTCGCGGGGTCGGTGAGCAGCCAGGCGCTCACGGCGATCAGCAAGCCCACCGCGACCAGGATCGTGACGAACAGCGGCCCCCGACGTTCCGGCATGCCCGGAACCCTAGATCAAACTCTTCTGCAACAGCAGCGTGTCCAGCCAGCGCTCGTGCTTGTAGCCGACCCTGCGGAGCACCCCGACGTCGACGAACCCGCGGCGGCGGTGGAGCGCGGGGGAGGCCGGGTTGCGCTCCGGGTCCGCGACCACCGCGATGACCTCGCGGATCCCGCTCTCCCGGCAGCGGGACAGCAGCGCGTCCAGCAGCACGCCGCCCACGCCCCGGCCCGTCGACCACGGCGCGAGGTAGATCGAGTTCTCCGCGGTGCGGCGGTAGGCCGGGCGCGTCTTCCACGGCGAGCAGTACGCGTAGCCGGCGACACGGCCGTCCACCTCGGCCACCAGGAACGGCAGACCGGCGTCCGCGATCGCCGTGAAGCGGCGCGTCCACTCGGCCAGGTCCGGCGGCTCCAGCTCGAACGTCGCGGTGCTGGCGCGCACGTACCCTTCGTAGATCGCGGCGATCGCCGGGAGGTCGGCACCCGTAGCCGGTTTCACTATAGGGGAATCAACCACTACTATAGGATACATGGATCTCGGGGCACTCGGACGGCGCGTTCAGGCCGCTCGGACCGACCGCGGCCTGACCCTGCAGGCGCTCGCGGAGCGGTCGGGGGTCAGCGTGAGCATGTTGTCCGCCGTCGAACGCGGCTCGAAGGCGCCGACGGTCGTCGTGCTGGACCGGATCGCGGACGGGCTCGGGCTGCCGCTGGCGGACCTGCTCACCGAGCCGGCCCGGATGATCGTGCGCCGGGCCGCGGACCAGGACGTCGTCGACGAGCCGGGCGGGTGGCGGCGGACCATCCTCACGCCCGTCGTGCCCGGGGTGAACTTCGAGTGGATCCGGTCGACGCTGCCGCCCGGCTGCGAGGCCGGCACGTACCCGCCGTACGCGGCGGGCTCGCACGAGTTCATCTTCGTGCAGGAGGGCGTCGTCACCCTGACGATCGACGACGAGACCCTGGAACTGGAAGAGGGTGACAGCCTCTACCTCCCGGCGGATGTCACCCTCTCCTACGCCAACCGCGCCGCGACGCCCTGCACCTACTACGTCGCGGCGCTGATCATGCGGCCCAGGCGCCCCGGCCTGGGCCGCCGATCCGGCTAGAACACGCCGAACACCGAGATGCAGAAGCCCTCGCCGTCGAAGTTCTCCGCGAAGAACAGGCCGGTGACCTGCTCGCCCTGCTGGGTGCCGGTGAGGTCACCGGACACCATCGTGTCGGTGGCGCTGTCGTAGGTCGGCGTCACGTTGGCGCGCTTCTCGGCGGCCTCCCGCGCGTCGTCCTTGTTGTCCTGCGTCGCGTCGGAGCAGACCAGCGAGGTCACGCCGGCGACGTCACCCGCGGCCATCTTCGCCAGGAAGTCCTCGACCATCGCCTTGCCGTTGCTGCCCCCGGTGCCGCCGGTGGACGACGAGCTGGACGACGTCGACGTGCGCGTGCTCGTCGAGCGCGAGGTGGACGTGCGGGTCGAGGTGCCGCTGCCGGACGCCCGCGTCTCCAGGTCCTTCCAGCACCACTTGCCGTTCTGCTTGGCCAGCGTGCCGGTGCCGGTGCCCTCCTCGCCGCCGGCGCTCGCGGTGAAGTCGACCGTCGCGGTGTCGCCGTTCTCCTTGACCTGCCCGATCGTGATGCTGTCGACGTCGTTGACGTCGTCGATCGCGGCCTGGACCGACCGGTCGGCGTCCGCGCACTTCAGCGCGGTCAGCGCGGCCTTGTCGTGGTTCTTGATCCCGTCGATCACCTGCTGCGCGACCGCCTGGGGGCCCTCTTCCTTCGAGTCACCGAGGAAGAAGCCCGGCACCCAGAACCCGGTGATGCCCAGCGCCGCCAGCACGACGACCAGACCGACCGACAGACCGATCCACAGGCCCTTCTTGCTGCCGCCACCCCCGGGCGGCGGCGCGCCGTAGCCGAACTGCGCGGTCTGCGGGTAGTTCGGGTCGTAACCCGGGTACTGCTGCCCGTAGCCCGGCTGCTGCTGCCCATACCCGGGCTGCTGCTGGCCGTACTCGGGCTGGCCGTAGGGCTGCTGGCCCGGGTACTGCTGGCCGTACTGCCCACCCTGCTGCGGGAAACCCCCGGACTGGGGGCCGCCCGGCTGCTGGCCGTACGGATCTGGTTGCTGGCCGTAATCCGGCTGTCCCGGCTGCGGTGGGTAGGTCATCGACGTCGCCTTTCCTGGATCGCTACGCCCCGCTCGGACGTATCGACGCCGAACCTGGTTCCCCCACGCCCGGACATCGCACTGATCACGGGCATTGTGCCTGGCGAACCGGGCAAATGCGAAGGAGACTCCCACCACGGACGGCGGGAGCCCCCTTCCGCTCAGCCCTTCGAGGTGGCCAGCACCTGCAGCCGGTCGTAGGCCCCGTTGAAGGTGTTCTGGTCGATCGGCGTCGAGGAGTACTGCCAGAACGTGTAGAAACTCCAGTTGAACGGCAACGTTCCCACGCTCGCGGCGTAGCGCGCGATCCACAGCGGGTTCGTCGCCGCGAACGCCCCGTCGACGCACTGGCTCCACCAGTTCGTGCTCGTGTAGATCACCGGGTACCGCCCGGTGCGGGCGTGGTAGGTGTCACTGAAGTCCTTGATCCACGCGGTCATCGCGCTCTTCGACAACCCGTAACAGGTCGAGCCGTACGGGTTGTACTCCATGTCGAGCGCGCCCGGCAGCGTCTTGCCGTCCGCCGACCAGCCCCCGCCGTGGTCGACGAAGTAGTTGGCCTGCGCGGCGCCGGACGCGGTGTCCGGGGTGGCGAAGTGGTAGGCGCCGCGGATCATGCCGATGTTGTAGGAGCCGTTGTACTGCTGGGCGAAGTACGGGTTGGTGTAGTAGGTGCCCTCGGTGGCCTTGACGTAGGCGAAGCGCTTGCCCTGGCCCCAGTAGTTCGCCCAGTCGACGTTGCCCTGGTGGCCGCTGACGTCGATGCCCTCGACCGACGCCGCCGCGGTCACGTCCCCGGCGGCGATGGCCTGCGTCTGCGCCGTCGAGTGGTCACCCTCGACGCGCGCGATCTGCGAACCCATCGGGTGATCGTAACGAGCGACGTAGTCGTCGACCGACATTCCGCTGATGGTGGCCGGAGCCGCGCCGGCCGGAGCCAGGGCGCCGAGCACGAGCACGGCGACCGACGCGGCGGTGGCGGACGTGGCGAACCGCCACCATCTCTTGCGTGGAGCAGACATGAGCGGAGTCCCTTCCATTGCCCTCGCGGAGGACGGTCTGGTTTGCAGGGAGACCGTCCAGGCCGTGATTCTTGATGACGATCCGCGGCGATGTCACCAAATCCCGTGAATTTCCGATGACCGGTGGGTGATTTGCGCATGTCGCCGGTGACGGACCGACTTTCGTAGTAACCCGACCGGATTACCGCGTCAGCTGTTCGAGGCGAAGGCCTTGACCTGGTCCAGCGTCCCGTTGAACAGGTTCTGGTCACCCGGCAGGACACCCGAGTCGGCGAACTGCCAGATGGACTGGTACGACCACCCGGCCGGCAGCGGACCGACGACCGGCTGGTAGCGGGCGATCCACAGAGGATTGTTCCGCCCGAACCCGGCGTTGTTCCCGGTGCACTTGTTCCACCAGTTCGTCGAGGTGTAGATGACCGGGAAGCGGCCGGTGCGGGCGCGGTAGGTGTCGGAGAAGTCCCGGATCCACTCGCCCATCCGGACCGGATCGAGGCCGTAGCAGGCCTCGCCGTAGGGGTTGTACTCCACGTCGAGCGCCCCGGGCAGCGTCCGCCCGTCCGGCGACCAGCCGCCCCCGTGGGCGAGGAAGTACTCGGCCTGCTGCCGTCCACCGGAGACGTCCGGGCGCGCGAAGTGGTAGGCGCCGCGGATCATCCCGATCTGGTAGGAACCGTTGTACTGCTGGGCGAACCGCTTGTTGATGAACCCGGTGCCCTCGGTGGCCTTGACGTAGACGAACCGGCCGCCGGCCCCCCACGCGCCCGGCCAGTGCACGTCACCCTGGTGCCCGCTGACGTCGTGCCCGATCGCACCGGCGTCCGCGGTGAACCGGGGCGGATCACCCCTGCCCTCGACGGCGGCGATCTGCGATCCGGCGAAAGTGCTTTCCGCCTTCGAGTAGTCCGGTGTGGACGCGGCGGACGACGCCGCGCCGCACACGGCCGTCGTCCCCAGTGCCATGGACACGAGCAGCGTGCCCAGGCGCAGCTTCGAACTCCAGATTTGCACGGCGACTCCCATCCTCCGATGGTCGTCACCATGCCTCGATGGAGCGCTTTTTGCGAGTCGGCTTAGCTCGAAAGCGTGATGCGACTGGCTTAACCGAGCGGAATGTTTAGTCTTTTTGCTCCTGCTCCAGCGCGGCCACCAGGTGCTCGGCCGGCACCACCGCGGTCACCACGTCGTGCGGGTTGATCGCCACCGGGTCGCCCGCGAGCAGCGGCACCATGTCGCGGCCGAGCACGGCGCGGGCGTGCGGCCACTCCGGCGGCACCAGCGACTTCGACGTGTAGGCCGGCACCAGCACGCGGCCGTCGGAGTTGTGGAACCCGATGACCGTGCGCTGCATCGGGGCGAGCGCGTAGACGAACAGGGTCGAGTCGAGGATCACCGGCGGCAGGTCGCTGGCCGGCCGGTGGTTGGTGCGGACCAGCTGCAGCAGCCGCTCCAGGTCGTTGCGCGGCTCCGGGAACCCGAGCGCCTTGGGCGAGGGCCGGTAGCGGTCGTTGGGGTGGAAGTCCTCCACGATGTTGCCGCTGCCGTTGACCGGGTAGGCGCCGACGACCGCCCACGACGGCACCGGGCCGTTGGGGTCGAACGCCTCGTCGATCACGTAGAGCCAGCTGTTCGGATTCGCCCTGGCGTTGGCGCGCATCTCCTCGGTGATCTTGGGCTTGCCCGGCTTGTGCTCGGGCTGAGGATTGGGTAGAAGCCGATCCGCTTCGTCCCGCTGCGCCATGTGCGAACCCCGTGTTTCCGCGTCGCCGTGCTCATGTCTGCTGCAGTGCACTCTACTGTTTGACCATGCCCGCACCGCGTCCGGTTGACCCCGTGGAGTTGAGAGCCGCGCTGCAGGCCGTTACGGCTTGGTTGAGCGGAGAAGCCGACCGGCCGGCCCGGCCCGAGCTCGCCGCGGCCGTCCGGCTGAGCCTGCGCACGCTGGCCCAGGACGCGCCCGGCCGGAGCGTCGAGGTGCGGGTGCCGCCGTTCGCGGCCGTGCAGTGCGTGGAAGGGCTCCGGCACACCCGCGGCACCCCGCCCAACGTGGTCGAGACCGACCCGCGGACGTGGCTGGAGCTGGCCACCGGCCGTCTGGAGTGGACGGAGGCGGTGCGGGAGGGCCGGGTCACCGCGTCCGGGACCCGGGCCGACCTCTCGCACTGGCTGCCGATCGTCCGGCTCTAGTGTCCTGAGTCGTTAATTCGAGTTCAGCTGTAGGGTGCGGCATGCCGAATCCGAAGCTGCCTGAGTTGGCCTTGTCCGTTGATGAGGCACAGACGTTGCGGAACTGGGTGCAGCGGCGGAA